>NZ_QZFV01000131.1:0-176284 GCF_003600245.1 Amycolatopsis panacis | reverse complement strand
TCAAGTCAGCTCGCCCGGCCACCGCTAGGCTGGCCACGAGGTCTCCGGTGTTCTCGATCTTCTTCGTCGTTGATCGATCTACCGGAGACCTCACCTATTTGATCACCGACACGCCGGTACGGCTCTTATTCGGGATCTTGGCTGGTCAACACTTCGAGACACGCCCTAGTACCTGGCCAAATCCTGCACGATCGGCCCGGAGGTCGGCACCCGGAACCACCACCAACCGCGGCCGGCGAGGTCTATCCGGGCAATCTTCGCGATGCGGTCGCCGGGATCGTCGGTGGTGAAGGACCGGAACAGGTCATCAGCCGTCGCCGCGTACCGGCGGACCTTGTCCGCGAGCGCGGGCCGGAGCCGGGCAAGGGCGTCCTCGACGAAGTCACGCATGAACAGAGCGCCAGCCAGGTCATGCTCGGTCCAGACTGTCCGGTCCGTGTACGGCAGTGCGCGATCGTGGTCGAGTTTCTCGACATGCAGTGTCCAGGACCGCGCGAGCCCCAGTGCATCGGGCTTGTCCTTGTTGTCCGGCTCGGGCTTGCTCTCCGCGATCTCCGCCAGCTCCGCGTCGGTGAACAGAGCCCGGATTTCGGCGGGAAGGTCGTCGTGCATTGTCACTGTCCTATCTTATAGCTCGTTGACCGCCAGGGCATGTCATAGTTGACAATGACCCGAATCTTTTCCCCGTTGACGGTTCCGACGAATTCTTCGGCATTCTGGCCTTCCAGCCTGACCGGCGGGGCTTCGTCCAGGACTTTGCTGATCTGCTGCGGGCTGGGGCGGTTCATGCCCGGCATCGCATCGCCGGTATGGCCGCTGATGAACTCCTCGATCTCGTCACGGCCGAATTCGCTGCCGCGGAATCCTTCCGTGGACCCGAATTCGCCGTCGCCGGCACCGGTGTGGTCGGTGCGCATGACCTCGACCCGGTCATCGCCTGTGGCGTACCGAGCCAGGTCCCCGGCACCGGCTGCGGCCATGGTCAGGCCCCCCGCGATTGCACCGGCGGAGACGATGTTGAGCGGCACCCCGGCGACAGCGCCGGCACCAGTCGCGTCGAGAGCGACCCCGCTGATCTCGCCACCGGCGCCCAGCACCGTCAGCGCAGCTCCCGCCACCGTCATGCCCGCGTCGAGGGGGTGGTGCAGCACAGCGTTGCCGAAGGAAGCCGCAGCGTTGACGACCGTGCCAGCGGCGTTGGCCAGCCCGGCACCGACATCAGAGAGGAAATCGCCGACATCGTCCCAGAACCCCGGTTCCTCCGGGGCCTTGTCCCGCGCGGCCCCGATCGCCGCAGCCGCGGCGCCGCCCGCCCCCTCCACTTGCTTTAGGGCGGATTGTGTTGCGCTGCGCGGAAGGCGGCCGCATCACGGCGGCGCGCCTACACTCTGCGGGAACACGGCGTGCTGCACCGTTACCGGGGCGAATGGGCGAAGGCGAAGGAACGCCTCACCGAAGCCATCGCGACCTCCCACGCCCTCGGCGACCTGCGATGGGAAGCCGCCAGCGGACGCGAACTCGGCATCGTCCACCAGGCCGAAGGCGATCACGCAGCGGCAGTCGAACAGCTGACGGCCAGCCGCGAAGCCCTCCGGGACGCCGGCGACGACAGGCGGGAAGGCCGCCACGCTCCGCTGTCTGGGCTGGGCAGCGCTGGAAGCAGGCAACCTCGCCGAAGCCCTCGCGTATGCCCGGCAGGCCCGGGAGATTCTCGATCAGGCACGCGACCCACACGGCCTGGCCTGTGCCGAAGTCCTGCTCAGCAACATCCACCTCACCCTCGGCGACCCCGCGACCGGACGCACACCACCTGGACCGCGGCGTCGCCTGCCTCGACACCTCGGGCGACCCTCGGTGGCGCGGAAAGTCCCTGATCAGCCTCGGCCACCACCTGACCGCAACCGGCGACCTGCCAGGCGCCCGCACGGCATGGAAAAACGCATGGGCGGACTTGACCCGAATCGGCGCACACGAGGCAGCAACGGCCCGCGCGTTGCTGAACGTGTGAACAGTGCACCTCGCGCACGATCCCGAGCGACCGGTGGGGCTGGCCTCGAACCGGGCGGCGCCGAAACGCTTGCCGAGGAGCCGCCCGGACTGCTGCACGTGCAGAGGTGCCCGGGAAAAACCGCCGGCTCTACGTTCGGGACCCGGCCCTTCTGCAATCACCACCGAGCCGGCACCACCGCCGGAGACCGGCCACCCATCACCCGGCTGACCATCCTCCCCGGACACCACACGTGACGGAGGGATGCGCGGGTGAGTCGCCGGCCAGGGCCACGCCGGGGTTCACGGCAGGAAATAGGGGCGGTTGTGCGCGGCGACCGGCGCGGACTGGTAGGTCCACACCCCGGCCGCCGGTGCCTGTCCGATCAGGGTGCCGAGGTCGCCGCAGACCGGCGAGCCGGGGTCGGTGATGCGCAGCTCGACGCGGTCGGCGGTGCGGGCGTCGAGCAAGTGCAGCTGGTAGGGGTGGTAGACGTTCATCGGCCCGGCGAGCAGGCGTCCCTCGGCCGTGGTGCCGTAGCCGGTGATCGGCGTGGTGTTCACCGGTTCCGCGGGCAGTCCGTCGAGCCGGGCGGTGAAGCCGAACAGTTCGGTCTCCTCGCCCAGGCAGCTGACCTGCCAGGTCTGCGACCGCGGCCCGTTGAGTGAGGGCATGACCGCCGCGAACCGGGCAGGGTATTTCGGCTCGGCGTACAGTTTCGTCCCGGCGTCGATGGCGACCGGGTTGTCGCACAGCACGTGGATGCGGCCGATACCCAGGAGCTTGGTCTGGTCGACACCCCGCGCGTAGTCCATATAGGACAGTGGGGCGAGCCGGCGCTCCTCGCCGCGGGGCAGGCCGACGATGGTGATCTCGATCTCCTGGGTGACACCGGAACCGTTGGCGTACTGGGCGAAGTACAGCTGAAAGTTCACCGAGACACAGGCCCGCCCGTCGAACTCCGCCGCCATCAGCCGCGGATGAGCGCGCGCGAGAACCTCCCGGACCGGACCGGGTTCCACCAGGTAGTCGATGCCGACGTGGTGCAGTGCCCCGTAGTGGAAGGGAAGCAGGAACGGTTCGGCGATCGGCGGCCAGGACAGCGGCTCGGTCGTCAACGGAGGACCTCCTTGGTCGCGGTGACACAGGTGCGGGTGGCGAGCAGTGCACGATCGAGATGTTCGGCACTGCGCAGGGCGAGCGCGGCCATGGTCAGCGACGGGTTCGAGGTGCCCAGTGAGGGCATGCTGCCGCAGCCCACCGCGTACAGGTTGGGGTGATCCCAGCACTGCTGCCACTGGTTGACCACGGAATCATGCGGTGAGCCGCCCATGATGTGGGTGCCCCCACCGTGCCCCGCTCCCCGGTAGCAGAAGGACTGCCCCTCGAACTCCAGGTAGCCCGGCATGCCCGCGACCGGCCGGTACTCGGTGTGGTCCTCCGCATCCAGCAGGGCGAAGAGTTGATCGGAGACCTGTTTCGCCGCGACCATGCCGCGTTTGACGTGGTCGGAGAGCCGGTAGTGCAGCGCGGGGCGGGGATTGCCCAGGCGATCGCGGTGATCGGGGGCGAGCGTCACCCGGTTGGCCGGGTCGGCCTCCTGCTCGATCTCGAACTGCAGTGTGAACCGCCGGCCGATCCGGTCGGCCAGCACCTGGCGAAGCCGCTTGCCGAACACGTTCTGGCGCAGCAGGTCCGCGACATCCCGGTCGGGCGGGCCCAGCGCCCAGTTCCAGCCCCAGTTGCCGATCTCGACCCGAAACGGCGCGCGACGGCGGCGCGCCGGACCGAACCGGAAACCCTCGATACCCGAGGTCGACCCCGGGCCCCGGTACGGGCCGATCGGCTCGCGCGTCAGGCCCCAGGTCAGCAGCGCCGGGTGGTCCATCAGGTTACGCCCGACCTGATCGCTGCGGGTGGCCAGACCGGAGACGAGCAGCAGTTTGGCGTTCTCGATCGCGTGCGCGGCCAGCACCACCATGTCCGCCTCGACGGTGTGGCTGGTGTGCTCGCCACCGGTGTCGTCCCGGTAGAGCTGATAACAGATCTCGCTGACGCGGCCGGTGCTGGTGGCGCGCAACCGGTTGACCACGGCACGGGTGCGCAAGGTGACCGTCGCCGGCCAGCGGGCCTGGGTTTTCATCGGCGTGTACTTGGCCTGTTCGGGGCAGATCGGTACGCAGCTGGCATACCCGGCACAGCGGTGCCCGTCCGGCCGGTACCCGCGCCCGTGATCGTAGGCCGGGTTGGGCGGACCGTTGCGCGCCTGCGGCGTGCCCACCACCCTCAGCTCGGTCGGCTGATCCTGGTAGGGATCCCGCGCGTGGCATCCGTCCACGGCCTCCGCGAGGACCGCGTCGAGATAGCTGCGCGGGAGGCCGTGCATCGGAAACACGTAGTCCTCGGGGACAGGCAGGCCGATCGCCCCGCGCTGCTCCTCGACATCGGCCGCGACTCCGATTTCCCCCTCCGCCAAGCGGTAATACGGTTCCAGGTCGGCATAGCCGATCGGCCAGTTCCGGCCGTGCCCGAACTCCCCGGCGCGGAAATCCTCGGGGTGCATCCGCAGGGCCAGACCGGTCCACGCGTTGCCGCTGCCACCATTGACCCGCAGATACGGGCTTGCGTAGGGCAGGGCACCCCGCTGGAGCAGATAGCCGTGTGCTTGAAACCCGTCGCGACCGCCGGTCAGGTCCAGCACATCCGGTGAGGGCGCCGCGGCGGTGGTGCGATAGGGGGCGGTCGGTGTCTTGGCCACGGCGGTGTGGAAGGCACGTACCGCATCCTGGTGATCCTGCCAGGCGTCACGCGTACCCGCACCGGCTTCCAGCACCAGCACCCGCCAACCCCGCTCGCCCAGCGCCTTCGCGACCAGCGAGCCGGCGAAACCAGCGCCGACCACGACCACGTCGTAGCGCTGCGGTCCCCTCACGTGGGCATCGCCCGCCTCGGCGGGCGGGCCCAGCTGCCGAAGCCGGGCGCGACGGTACCGGGAGGAGCTCCGTGAAACGTCTTCCACACCAAGCCCTGCGCGTAGGACCGGGGCGACACGACATACGCCTCAGCGGACGGCGGCAACCCCGGCCAGACACCCACGTACCACAGGTGCGTCACCGCCCGCGCGAGATCCAGCAGATGCGGGTCGTCCACGGCCGGCGGATCACCACCGGCCTCCAGCACGGTCACGGCCAGCCGGCGATAGCGTCTTTCGGTCACTTCCGTCACGACGAGATCGTGGTACCGGTCGGCCATGCCGGTCGCCTGCAGCTCACCGGGATCGAAACCGGTCAGCCGGGACGAGACCCTGACGAACTCATCCACCGCCGAGACATCTTGCACAGCGACAGCTTTGGGGAACAGGCAGGTTCGCGGCAAACCGGTCGACGAGCGCACACCGGCCGCCTCCCGAACCGGCAGTGATCAACCGACGGCGTCAACCGCCGTCCGAATGGCCGGCCTTGCCGCATCCGGGCGTCCGTGAGCCGCAGGCGTGGCACCCCTGCCCGGCGCGCCCGCCGCCGATGCCTGCCATCGTGGCCCGGCACTGCGCCGACTCCGTGAAACGGCGTGGTGTACCGCACATTCGTCAATGTCCGGCTCTTCCCGCAGAACGGGGGTCAGGCCGTGGGTCGAGGCGGGCGACGCGTCCGAGGCCCCGGACGGGTCACCGCAGGTGAACGACGGTCGGTGCCGGATGCATGAGGAAGTCGTGGTGGCTGATGTTGTAGCCGTAGGCGCCGCACATCGCGAACACGACCAGGTCGCCTGCCGCGATGCCGGGTAGCCGGACCTGCCGGGCCAGAACGTCTTTGGGGGTGCAGAGTTGTCCCACGAAAGTGATCGGTTCGGCGGTCACGCTCGGGCGCGGCCACGGACAGTCCCACTGCTCGGCCGGGACGACGACGACCGGCTGGTCGTGGCCCTTGGCGGCGGGGGTGCGCAGGTGGTGGGTCCCGCCGGCGCACACCGCGAACCATTCGCCGTGGCTGGGTTTGAGGTCCAGGACACGGGTGGCGTACCAGCCGGAGTACGCGCTGATCGCTCGTCCGGGCTCGATCCGGATGGTCAGTGACGGGTGCTTGGCCGCGATCGCGGCCAGACGGCGGGCATAGCCGGCCCAGTCGAAGATCTGGTCCGGCCGTCGGTAGTCCACGGCCATCCCGCCACCGACGTTGACCTCACGCAGAGCCAAGTGGTGCCGGCGGCCGAATTGGGCCGCCCAGGATAGTACGACCTCGGCTAGGGCGGCGCAGTCCGCTGGAGCCAGGCCGCTGGCCAGGTGGGCATGCACCCCGACGACCTGTATACCGGGTAGCTCAGCCAGGTCGGCGGCGGCTGCGGCGGCCTCCGCCGGGTCCATACCGAACGGGCTGGGCATGCCGCCCATGGTCAACGCCGCGCCTCCGCCGAAACCAGTGGGCAGGTTGACGCGCAACAGCACCTGCACCCGCTGCCCGGCGGCGCGGGCCAGGGCGTCCAGCCGACGCAGCTCGTGCCGGCTCTCCACGTGGTAGCGGTCGACACCGGCGGCCAGCGCGGCGGTCAGTTCGGCGTCGGTCTTGCCCGGACCGCCGAAGGCGAGCGGCACACCGGGCAAGTGCGCCCGGACGTGGGCGAGTTCGCCGCCGCTGGCGACCTCGAGTCCATGGACGTGCTCGGCGATCACCGTGAGCAGTGCGGGGTCGGGGTTGGCCTTGACAGCGTGCAACAACTCGATTTGCGCGTCCACCCCGTCGAAAGCCGCCCGAATCCGCGCCAGGTGGTCAGCGAGGTGGCGCAAATCGTAGAGGTACGCGGGCAGCGTCCGGTCTGCGGCGGCGGCCAGTACGGCGTCGGTGACCGGTGTTCCCGGCGGCGACGAGGTCCAGGTCATCGGAGGTCCTCCGGCAGGGCTCGGCCGAGGGGGTTGGGGAACGGCACATAACCGGCGTGCCGGTCGGCTGCACGCTGCCAGCGGATCAGCAGATTTGTCTTGGCGGGCAACGGAACACCGGCCAGCAACGCTCGCAGCCGGGGTGGGCCGCCGAGATCGGTGCCGGTGGTGGCGACGACGTCGGCGACGGTGTCCCAGAGCTCGTCCTCGAACCGCGGCCGTGCGGGTACGAGATCGGCGAGCGCACCGGCGATCTCGGTGAGGTGATTGACGAAAAGGCAGTAGGCGACGCGATTCCAGCCGTTCTCCTCGCTGTAGGCGGCGGCGCCGGACACCTCGGCGGGCAGCGCGGCGAGGAGGTCGGTGTGCCGGTGGGCCAGCAACTTCGTGCCTTCGAGGTCGCGCACCAGCACCTGGGTGGGTATACCGTCGGCGTCCAGGACGGCGAGCACGTTCTGCAGGTGCGGTTCGAGGACGATGCCGTGCTCGGCCCACAGCCGCAACACCGGTGGTACCAGCAGGTTCAGGTAGCGCCGCCACCACAGCCCGGCCCACGCGGCCGGGTCGCGGTGATCCACGAGGTCGGCGAGCCGGGTTCGGGTACCGGCGGGATCGAGCTGCGCGGCGGCCAGCGCACCGGCGAGGTGGACCTGTTCACCGGGCCGCAGCCGGCCGGTGATCCCCGTCCGCAAGATGGTGCCGAATCCTTCGAGGATCGCGTGACGCTGCCGCGCTGTGCCGAGATGTCCGGGCAGCACGACGCTGCGGGCCGCGGGTTCGGGTAGCGCGCCGAACCCGGGATGGCGGGCGGCGACCTCGGCGAACGGCCTGGCGAGCACGCCGGTCAGTGCGACCGCGCCACGCAGTTCGTAGGCGGCGTTCTTGCGCAGGCAGTTGGTGATGCGCACATTGAGGCTGGTCTTGAGGAAGACGTCGATCTCGGGCTGGTAGAGGGTGCGCACGCTGGCGGTGGGGTGACACGGCAGCCCGGTCTGTCCGAGGTCCAGTAGCGCGCCCTCGATGCGTGCGGCGGCCAGCACCGGTGCCAGGTCCGGGTCATCGGACAGCAGCTGGAACTGCCACGGGTGCACCGGAAGCGCTCGGTACCCGGCAGGCAAGGGCCGGCCGAGCAGGTCGGAAGTCCTTGCGTGCTGGTCGAAATCTCCGCCGACGGCGTGTTCGTGCACGAGTTCCGCGGGCGCGGCGAGCCAGTGCGGCGGGAACGCGGTGCGGGTCTCGGGCGAGAATCGGCGCCACCGGCTCGGTTCCCCGGACCGCCACTTGGGTGCCGGGTGCCGCGGGTGTCCCGCGAGCAGGGACTGTTCGGAGTCCAGGTAGGTGGCGGCCGGCTCGGCGACCGGACGGTCGGGGCGATCCGGACGCCTGGCCAGGGTGTCGTGCAGGGCGTCGCGGCTGGCCCGGACCTGCGTGGCGAACTCGTCGTTGCCGTGGCCGGTACGGGCGGTCAGCTCGGCATCGACGAGGTCGGCGAGTTCTGCCAGTCCCAGGTCCACCCAGGTGGTGCCGCCGGCGTGCCGTTGCACCGGACCGGCGAAGCGGTGGGCCGCGACCGTGGAGACCCGCAGCAGCGTGGCACGCAGCACCTGGCCGATATGCGGCAGGCGCAGCAGCAACCGGCCGGTGTCCACCGTGACCTGGCGGTCCGGACCGGCGAGTTCGCGGACCAGGCACCCCAGCAGGGTGTGCGCGGAGAGCAGGTCGGCATCGGTGTCGACGGGGAAGGAGGTGGTGACTTCGACTGTCACAGCGAAACTCCGTTACAGGGATCGGGATCAGGACGTAGGCGCAATGAGCGGCCCGGGAGCGGGTCTGGTGAAACCGGCGACGGCAGCGGCCAGCGCGAGGCCGACCACGACCGGGATTGCCAGTGGCGCGGCAGGGCCGAAGCCGGCCAGGGCGGAAGCCGTGACACCGGCCAGCACCGCACCGCTCTTGGACGCAGCCTCGACAGTGCCGAACAGCTTGCCGGGACGGCGGCCGGTCGCGGCTTCCGTAGCGAGCAGCGACAGCGAGGGCAGCCCGAGGGCGAGGGCGGCGCCGAGCACCAGCCGGCCGACCACCAGCCACGCCAGCGCACCAGAACCGGGAGCGACGAACAGGTGCACTGCGGCGGACGCTGCCGCCAAGGCGTAACCGGCGGTCAATCCGGCCCGTGCCCGGCCCCTCAACCAGCGCAGTGTGAAGGCACAGGCCAGCAGGTAGCACAGGTGGGGTGCAGCGAACAGCAACCCGATCAGCACGGGAGCCAATCCGGGCGCGATCTGGTGTGCCAGCGGCAGGAAGTACGGGAAGGTGATCACGGTGACGAGCACGAATCCGCCTTCTGCCAAGCACATTCCCGCCACAGTGATGCCTGCGCGGGCAGTCGTGGGCTCGGCGGCGGCCCGCACCGATCGACCGCCACCGGTGGGCGCGGGCAGGATCAGCGTCGCGACGGCGGCGGCCAGCGGCAGCAGGGCGGCCATCCCGTACATCTCCCGGACATCCAGCATCGTGGACAGCAGCCCGGCCAGCACCGGTGCACCTGCCAGCGCCGTCCGGGCCGATCCCTGCATCAGGGCCAGTGCGCCGGCCAGGCGGGGACCGCGCAGGCCCGCCGCGAGGTACGCGGTGCTGGCCGAGTAGGTCCCGCCCAGCAGGCCCTGTGCGATGAGTGCGATGACCAGACTGGTCATGTTCTGCGCGATCGCCGCGAGCCCGAACGCCACGGCGAGCCCGAACTGGGCGCGAACCAGCAGAGGTTTGGGGCCGTGCCGGTCGGCCAAGCGGCCCCAGACCGGCGCCGCCAACGCGGTGCACAGCGTGGGCAGCACGTAGAGCAGACCGGCCCAGCGAGCGTCCGGGTCACCGAGCTCGGGCAGGAGCCGGGGAAGGTAGGGCGGCAGGCCGAGAGCGGCGAACGCCGACGCGCAGTGCGCAGCCGTGATCGTGACGACGTGCGCGCGGCCCGGACCGTCGGAGGGCTGGTTCACCGGGCGTCCGCAAGATAGTTGGGACCGGTACGCAGGTAGTACTTGTTGACGTCGACGACGCCCAGGCGGGTCTTGGGCAGCAGGGTGCCGGCGGTGATCATGGCCTTGATCGGAAGCCGATCGGCCGCCAATACTCGGTCACGCAGCAGCACAGCGGCTTTCCGGGAGCGGGGCTCGTCCAAGTCGCACCAACGCTCGGTTGCTTCGACCAGACGCGTACGTGCCAGGTCGAACAGCTCGGCGCGGCGCCGGAGATCGGGACCCGCTTCCTCGGCGACCAGCGCGGCGACGCACAGGTGCAGCGTGATCGTGGTGACCATGTCGGCCAGCTCGGCGGGGTCGCTGACTGCGATGCGGCGGTCGGTGAAGTCTTCTGGCCGCACAGGCAGGCCCAGCGCTGCCGACGCGTGGGCACAGTCCACCCGGCCGCTGTCATTGTCCTTGTAAACCAGGCGAATGCCGGGGTTCTGGGCGACTGTGACGTTCTGCTGGTGGGCTTCCAGCGCGATGCCGTAGCGCAGCCACAACGCCACATGCCAGTCCAGCAGGACCGACAGGTAGCTGTCGAACCAGGACAAGACGTCGCCACCGGAGAGCCGGTCGATGATCCGGGCGTCCGGACGGCCGGGGTCCGGTGCAAGCAAGGCCGCGACCGGAACCAGGGTGCTGCCGGCGATCGCGGGCGGATAGCGCCGGACGAGCACGGCCAGCAGGTCGCTGTCGCTGTCGGCCCACTGGGACTCGTCGGCCAGCAGCACGCGCCCGGCCAACTCCGGTTCCCGCTCCAGCACGGCGCTCAGCAGGCGGTGCATGGTCTCCCCGTCGGGGAGCGTTCCCGGCTTGATGGTGCGGCGGTTACGCCGACCCAATGTCGCTGTGGGCAAAGGAAGTTTGAGGTGCACGCCGGGGTCTTCGGCCAGCGCGACCGTGCGGGTGGACAGCGTCGGCACCACGGCCGGGCCAAGGTGTGCCACCGCGTCGGCCTCGCCGCGGTCGACGGTCAGCGGGTGCACCGGGATGGCCACGTGATCGTCGGGGAACCCCAGGTCGGCCGGCGACGGCCACCACTCGGGCGTGGCGAAGGCGTCCGACAGCCGCATGCGAGTCCTCGGCACGACGGTCCAGCGCAGCGGGAAACTCGGCAGGTACTCCGGTGCGTAACGGCGCAGGTCGCCGGCGGTCATGCCCCACCGGCACCGGCCGGTGGGATGGACGGGATGGTCGCGGAGCGCGGCCAGCGCCTCGTGGCGCAGCAGACCGTCAAATCCCTTGTGGTCACGGCCTTTCAGCCTGGCCATCAGGTCGGGTTCGGCAGCGTCGTGCAGGTTCAGCACGGCCGAGGTCTGGGCGCACTCCTCGGTGAACTCCTGCCAGCCCCGCTCCGCCTCCGCGTCGCCCTGCGGCGCGAGGGAGGCCAGCACACCATCCACAGTGGACTCCACGTGCACGGTCGCGGCGTCGGTGACCACGAGGCAGCCGAGAGCGACGGCGTGGTCGGCGAGGACGCCGTCCGGCCGGACCGCGAGCCAGCCGGCGCGTCCGCCGGGCAGCGGGAACCGCCACCACGTGTCGTGCGCCGGGGCGCCGGGCGGCGGGCCTGCCATCCCGCCGTGGGTGAGCATCCCGAGGTGATCCTCACGGAACAAAGCGTCGAGCACGCGCTCCAGCAAGCTCACGCCGTCACCGACCACTGGTTGGCCGCGACGAAGTCCTCGATGGCGGCGCCGACTGCTTCCGGCCCCGGCCCGATGGCGTGGACGACGCCGAGGTAGTCGCGGTTGGTGCCGTGCAATGCGGCGGTGACGCCGAGCGCGCGCAGGCGGCGGTGCCCCAGCCGGATCCCGTCCGGCAGTTCGGCCGAGGAGGTCGGCGGGGCCTCGGTGAACCGGCCGGCCTGTTCGGCGGCGACGTAGCGGATCCGGGCATGCCGGTCCACAGTGGACGGTACCGGCAGGCCGGCGGAAAGTGGCCGTCCCAGGTGCAGCCGGATCACCTCCGCGAACAGGTCGACCTCGAGCAGCTCCGCGCAGATGAGGTCCATTGTGTCGCCGATCAACCGGTAGTTGACCTCGATCAGGCGGGCGCGGTCGCCCTGGATCACGAACTCGGTGTGGCAGGCGCCGAACCCGACCTCGAGTGCGCTCAACTGGGCGCGCAGGTCGCGTTCGACCGGCTCCGGCAGGCTCGGCACCCAGTCCCGGCCGGACTCGATGAAGGACGGCGGTTCCCCGAGGCTGGTGCGCCAGGACCCGAAGTGGTGCAGGCGCTCGCCGTCGCCGAGCGTGTCGTAGGTGTGCAGTTCACCGGCCAGGTACTCCTCGGCGATCAGGGTGCACGACCCGCGCCGGGCACGGATCCGCGCCACCTCCGTCACCAGCTCGCTCCGGTCTCGCACGAGCAGGACGTCCTCGCTGGCCACGCCTTCCGTCGGCTTGACCACCGCGGGAAACGGCAGCTCACCGGCGACCTCGGTGACGTCGTCGGAGGGCCCGATCTCCACGCAGGCAACGGTGTCCAGGCCGGCCGCGGCCAGCGTGTGCCGGGTGAGGAACTTGTTCTTGCACCGCTGCGCTGCCCGCCACTCCTTGTGCGGCAGATCGAGCAGCTCGGCCGCCAGTGCAGTGGTGGCCTGGAGGTGATCGCTGTTGCTGAACAGCGCGGCCGGGCTGCCGGCCAGTGCCAGCACCCGGGTGGCCACCGCACCGGGGTCGCGGACGTCGACCGGCTCGACCGCCGACGGCGGGTGCGCGTGGCCGGCGTAGGCAGCGCGGTGGGCTTCCGGCTGGTCGGTGAGGATCACCATCGGCATCCCGAGCCGGGCCGCGGCGGGCAGCAGCCCGTGGGTCACGGCGTCGGTCGGGTTGAGGGCGGTGAGGTACAGGCACACGGGCGGGACTCCGTCGCTCAATGATTTTTGGTTAGCCTTGCCTAATTCATGACCGGCGGGCATCACCCAACTTCATCCAGCGACCAGGGTCAAGCGATCGACGCCGTGGCCTAGAACACGCCGCCTCCGACTTGCTAAGGCTAGGCTTGCCTACCCTAGAATCCTGCGACGTTCTCCTCCTTCGTCCCCTTCGGAGCCGTTGTGCCGCATGCCACCCGAGAGGGCCGGTCGTCGCCGCTGGTCTGGACCATCGCGGTGGCCGGCCTGCTGCTGGCCGCCGGAGCCAGCCTGTTCCTGGGCGCCCGGCTGCTCTCACCGGCAGAGGTCCTCGACGGCCTGACCGGCACCGGGAACACCACCGCCGTGCTGGTCGTGGCCGACCTGCGCCTCCCCCGCACCCTGCTCGGCCTCCTCGCCGGTGCCGGGCTGGCCGTCGCGGGGGCGGTGATGCAGGCGATCACCCGCAACCCGATCGCCTCGCCCAGCGTGCTGGGCATCAACGCCGGCGCCGCCTTCGCCGTGGTCGCCGCGGTGGATCTGCTCGGCATCACCAGTGCCCTCGGCTACACCGGGTTCGCCCTGCTCGGCGCCGCGGTGACGGCGGTGCTCGCCTACACCCTGGCCACCGCGGGCGGCAGCGCCGGCCCGACCCGGCTCGCGCTGGCGGGAGCGGTGATCGCCACGATGCTGTCGGCCTGGACCACGACGATGCTCGTACTGTCCGGGCAAACCCTGGAGGAAGCCCGGCACTGGCTGGCCGGATCATTGGTCTCCCGCGGCACCGATGCGCTGTACGTCGCCGCACCGCTGATCGTGCTCGGTCTCGTGCTGGCCGCCGGGCTCACCCGTGGTCTGGACGCCTTGGTCCTCGGTGACGAGCAGGCCGCGTCACTGGGCCTGCGTCCGGCCCGCATCCGGCTGTGGGGTGCGCTGGCGGTCGTGCTGCTGGCAGGGGCCTCGGTTGCCGCCGCCGGGCCGATCGCGTTCATCGGGCTGGTCGTGCCGCACGCGGTGCGGATGGTCGTGGGCAGCGGCCACGGACGGCTGGTGCCGGCCTGCGCCTTGGCCGGGCCGATCCTGTTGCTCAGTGCGGATGTTGCCGGCCGGCTGATCGCACGGCCGGCCGAACTGGAGGTCGGCATCGTCACCGCCGTCATCGGTGCCCCAGTGCTCATCGCGCTGGCCCGACGTGCCGGGGAGCCGGCCAGGTGACCGCCACGCTGAACCGTCCGCGTTTCGCGGTGCCGGGTATGCCGCATCCACTTCGGACCACCGCGCTGTGCGTCGCGCTGCTGGCCGTGCTGATCGTGGCCGTGGTCGCCGCGCTGTGTCTTGGCGACGTCATGCTGAGCCCTGCGGACGTGCTCGGTGTCGCTACCGGCACCGCCGACGGCGGCACCACATTGATCGTTACGGAGTTCCGGCTCCCCCGGGTGTTCGCCGGCGTGCTGGCCGGCGCCTGTCTGGCCTGTTCCGGCACGCTGCTCCAGTCGTTACTGCGCAATCCGCTCGCCTCCCCCGATGTCGTCGGCGTGTCGCACGGGGCATCCGCGGGCGCGGTGGTGCTGCTGGCCGCCGGTATCTCACCCGGGTTCGTGCCGCTCGCCGCGCTGGCCGGAGCGATCGTCACCGCGACCGCGCTGGTGCTGCTGGGCTGGAAGCACGGCCTGTCCGGGGAACGCATCGTGCTGATCGGCATCGGCTTGTCGTCGATCTTCACGGCCGTGATCACCTGGGCAGTGGTCACCTTCCCGATCACCGTTGCGCAGCAGGCATTGTTGTGGACCGCGGGTTCGCTGTTCGGCCGCACCTGGACCGAGGTCGGCTGGGCCGGCCTGGCCGCGGTGGCCGTGCTCCCGATCGCCTTGGTCCAGCTGCGCCGGCTGGGTGTGCTGGAGCTGGGCGACGACCTCGCCCGCGGCCTCGGTCTGCGCGCCGACCGGGCGCGGCTCGGCCTGCTGGTCACGGCCGTCGTCCTGGCCGCGACCGCGGTCGCGCTGGGCGGGCCGATCACGTTCATCGCGCTGGGGGTGCCGCATCTGGCCCGCGCGCTGGCCGGGCCGCCGCGCCCGATCACACCCACGCCGGGAACCCTGCTGCTGGGCGCGTTGCTAGGTGCGGTCTTGGTCGTCGCGGCCGACATCGTCGCGGAATCCGTTCTGCCCCAACCTGTTCCGGTCGGCGTCATCACCGCGACCCTGGGCGCGCCGTGGTTCTGCTGGCTGCTGGTGCGTTCGGCCCGCGCCGAACGCCCGGCCACCGAGAGGAGGACGGCGTGACCCTGTCCGCGCACCGGCTCACCGTCGGCTATCCGGGCCGGACCGTGCTCGACGAGGTGGACGTGGCGATCCCGCCCGGTTTGATCACCGCCGTGGTCGGCCCCAACGCCTGTGGCAAGTCGACCTTGCTGCGTGCCCTGGCCGGCATCAGCCGTCCCGGCGGCGGCGAGGTCCGGTTGGACGGGACCAGGCTGACCGAAATCACGCCGAAGCAGCTGGCTCGACGAATCGCGCTGCTCCCCCAGTCCCCGCCGACGCCTGCGGGCATCTCCGTAGAGGCCCTGGTCCGGCGCGGTCGTCACCCGCACCAGCGCTGGCTGACCCCGTGGTCGGCCGGCGACCAGGAAGCCGTCGACGCCGCGCTGACCCGTACCGGACTCACCGAGCTGCGTACCCGTCCGGTCGACCGGCTCTCCGGCGGGCAGCGGCAGCGGGCCTGGATCGCGCTCGCGCTCGCCCAATGCACCGAGTACCTGCTGCTCGACGAACCGACCACGTACCTGGACCTGCGTCACCAGCTCGACCTGCTCAACCTCGTCGCGGACCTGAACACCGTCGACGGGCGCACCGCCGTGCTCGTCCTGCACGACCTCGGCCAGGCCGCCCGCTACGCGCACCACCTCGTGGTGGTCGCGGACGGCCGGATCGCCGCCGCCGGACCGCCCGCCGAGGTGCTGACCGAGAACCTGGTCGAAGCCGTCTTCGACGTGCCGTGCCGGGTCGTCCCCGACCCGACCTGCGGCAGCCCGCTCGTGCTGCCGCTGCCCTCGGTCGCCCATCTGCCCCGGAACCCAGTGGAGGAACAACGATGACTCGACGGATCACCCGCGTACTCGGCGCCTTGGCCGCCGCGGGCACCTTGGCGCTCACCGCCGGGTGCGGCAGCGCCCAGCCCGCCTCGTCCGGTACCGCTTCGTCCGAGGCGGGGTTCCCGCGCACCATCGCCACCGCCAAAGGCGACGTGGCGATCCCGAAAAAGCCGGCCCGGGTCGTGGTGCTGGACACCGCCGAGCTGGATTCGGTCACGCTGCTGGGGATCACACCGGTCGGCGCCATCCCGCCGCACCTGTCCGACGGGTCGAGCTTCCCCTCCTACCTCAAGGACAAGCTCAAGGGCACGGTGGACGTGGGCACCTCGGCCGAGCCGAAGCTCGACCTGATCGCCTCGCTCAAGCCGGATCTGATCCTGAGCAACAAGGTCCGTCACGACAAGATCTACGACCAGCTGTCCCGCATCGCTCCGACGGTGCTGACCGAGACGACCGGGCAGCCGTGGAAAGCCAACCTGGCCGTGCATGCCAAGGCGGTCGGCCGGGAGCAGGACGCCGCGGCCGAGCTGAGCCGCTACGAGGCCAGGGCGAAGAAGGTCGGAGCCGAGATCGTCGCCGGAAACGGCGGCACGGCGCCGACCGTGTCGGTGACCAGGTTCATGGCGGGCAAGATCCGCATGTACCAGAAGGCCAACTTCTCCGGCGTCATCCTCGCCGACATGGGTCTCGCCCGGCCCGCGTCGCAGAGCGCCGACAAGTTCGACAACGAGATCAGCCCCGAACTGATCGACAAAGCCGACGCCGACGCACTGTTCCTGACCACGGCGGTGTCGCCGGACAAGACGCAGCAGCAAGCCGTCCAGGCGAGCCCGCTGTGGGCCCAAATGGGGGCCGTCAAGAACCACAAGGTGTTTCCGGTCAAGGACGAGATCTGGATGTCGGGCATCAGTGTGCAGGCGGCGAACCTGGTGCTGGACGACCTGGCCACCGCGTTCGGCGTTGCTCCGCACCGGGCCTGACGTGTTGCGGGTCAACAAGGTCAGGGCGAAGCTCGCGGCCGGCGAACGGGTGTACGGGCTGTTCAGCGTAATCCCCGAGCCTGTGCTGGTCGAGATGATCGGCTGTGCCGGCTACGACTTCGTGGTACTCGACAGTGAGCACACGCTCGTCGACCCGCAGCAGCTGGAGAACCTGATCCGAGCCGCCGAGGCCGTCGACCTCACACCCTTCGTACGGGTCCCCGTCGCCGCGCCAGGCGCGATCCTGCGGGCGCTCGACGCCGGTGCGATGGGCGTGGTGCTACCCCACGTGCGGTCACGGTCCGATGTGGACGAAGCGATCCGAGCCGCCCGCTACCATCCCGAGGGCATGCGGTCACTCGGCGGCGGCCGGGTGCCCGGTTTCGGCGCCATCGACGGCACCGCATACCTCGCCCGGGCCAACGCCGAGATCATGGTCATCCCGCTGATCGAGGACGCCGAAGGCGTCGC
This sequence comes from Amycolatopsis panacis, assembly GCF_003600245.1. NCBI lineage: Bacteria > Bacillati > Actinomycetota > Actinomycetes > Pseudonocardiales > Pseudonocardiaceae > Amycolatopsis > Amycolatopsis panacis. The sequence goes on along the minus strand of NZ_QZFV01000131.1, from coordinate 159,005 downwards.
GGCGATCGACGACATCGTGGCCGGTGGCGGTGTCGACCTGGTCATGCCGGGACCGGCCGACCTCTCGCAGTCCTACGGCGTGCCGTGGCAGGTCCGCCACCCGCTGGTCCAGGACGCCCTGAAACAGCTGCACACCGCGTGTGCCGGGCACGGCGTACCCTACTGCCCGATCACCCGCAACCGCGACTCGCACCGGCGTTGGCTCGAAGCCGGCGTCACCGCCTTCGTGCTCGGCGAGGAACGCGACCTCGCCGCTACCGCGTTCCGGCAGCACCTCGCCACCCTCTCGCCCCGAGGGCTGTGAAGGGACCCTTCACGGACTCAGCGACCGTGAAGGGTCCCTTCACAGCCTTGGAGCGCGGCCTCCAGCACCGTGCTGGCGCCTTCGGGAAGCATGAACTGGCTGGGTGGACCGAGTGTGGATCAGATGTGGACCAACCGGACGCGCGCCGCCCGGCCGGCTCGACGATCTCACCTCCAACGCCATCACCATGTCCATCGGCTGACACCGGCGGAACACTCCGCTCAGCTCACGTTCCCGACCCGCTCTTCCGAGAAATCGGTGTTCCGCGGCGCACTCCGATCCGCACACGAACAGTGGTGCCCGGAGAATTCGTTCCCCCCTTCATCACCGTCCCAGCGCGCACCGTAGGACCGGCCCGGCAATAGCCTCTGGAATCGCTGATATATTTCTCCCGCACGGTCCACCGGTTGCTGATGACCACCATGCGGACCGGTGACATCGCGCAATGTCCACACCTGGCGCGGAATGCGATACCTGGCGAAACGCACGCGCAGATCGAACAGCTCGCAGGGCTGTTCCAGCTCATGCACCACGTATGACCGCAGCACCTGCGGCCGAGGAAGGCGGTACCTTATGGCGAAGGCATGCGTGTCGCCTTTCGCGAGTGGTTCGGGCGGGGTGAGGGACAGGCGGCCCCGCGGTGCTGTGCCGCCGGCGCGCAGGGTGCCCCCATACAGCACGTCCACGTCGGGCAGGCCCCGCAGTGCGAACGCCGGCGAGGTGAAGTCGAGTTCGTGCAGTCCGTCGTGGTCTGCGACGATGCGGTACTGCTCCAGCACTTCGTGCTGCGGCCGGTCCAGCGTCACCACCACGTGCAGTTCCCCGATGTGCCAGGCCCCGTCCGGCCGGAGCGGGATGGTCACCACCAGTTCCGCGAGCAGGTCGATGGCCTCGTCGACCCGGCGGCGCACGGTACGCGCGTCGCGATCGATCCGGGGTGCGGCCCAGCCGACGCGGTCCTGGTACAGCGGCATGCGCACCTCGGCGGTGAGCCCGAAGGCGGCGACGGTGGCCAGGCGCATGTCCTCCGGCAACTGCTGGGCCAATCCGGTCAACCGCGCCACGAGCTTCTCCCGGATGGCGACCGGACCGTCGTCGTGCGTCACACCGCACAGCACGCGCAGCGTCGGGCCGATCCGCTCGCCGATCCTCCCGGCGTGCACCCCGCGGCCCTTGCGCAACGACTTGAGTTCCCGCACCAGTTCTTCATGGGTGTTCATCAGCCACGCCTCCCCGTCGATCTCCGATGACCGGCAGCTTGCGACGGATGAGTGGACCAGAAGTGGACATGTCGTGGATCAGTCCGCACGGCGGTACCCAGTACTCGTTCCGCCCGCTCGCGCTAGCCCGGAAACGAAGGTGCCCGCGCCCGATGGCAGGCACGGCGGAAATAGGTCGTTTTCGGTGCCACACGAATGGGCGCTTGCAACGACACAGTGATGGACATCAAGCTCGCACCGGGAGGCGGAGTGGATTTTCGGATGCTAGGTCCGCTGGAGGCGTGGCACGAGGGCGCTCCGGTAGATCTGGGCAAGCAGCAACAGCGCTTCGTGCTCACTGTGCTTCTGTTGCACGCCAACAAACCGCTCTCCGCCGACCGGCTGACCGAGATCATCTGGGGGGCCAACCCCGAGCGCCGCACCCTGATCCGCGGCTACATCAACAAGTTGCGCAAGGCCTTCGACCCAGCCGAAGACGTCGCGATCGAGACCACCGTAACCGGCTACCTGCTGCGGGTTTCCCCGGAACAGCTCGACCTCCACCGCTTCGACCAGTGGCGTGCGCAGGCCCGTCAGGAGCAGGAGCCACGCCGTCAGATCGAGCTGCTCCGCAGCGCGCTCGACCTGTGGCGCGGGCGCTTCCTCGAGGACATCGACATCGACCGGGTGGGCGGCACCGACGTGATCTCGCCGGCCGAAGGCTATTTCGACACCGTCGGCGATCTCGCCGAACTGGAACTGGCCAACGGTGATCATCGATCGGCACGCGACCGGTTGCGCCGCATCGTCGGCAAGGAACCGGACCGGCAGCGCCACGCCGGGTTGCTGATGCGCGCGCTGCTCGCCAACGGTGATCGCGTGGAGGCGATCCGGATGTTCCACAGAACCTGCGCCGCGCTCGCCGAACTCGATCTCGAGCCGGGGCCGAGGCTGCGCACCATCGCCGCCCGGGCCGAACGCGATGAGCCCGCCAGCTCTCTGCCGTCCCGGCCCGGTGGTTTCATCGGCCGCGAAAACGAACTCGACCTGATCGCCACGGCGGCGGGCACCGGCGAGAAAGCCGTGTGGGTCAGCGGCGCCCCGGGGGTGGGCAAGACCGGCCTGGCGCTGGAAGCCGCGCACCGGCTGCGGAAGCGATTCCCTGACCGGCAGGTGCTGTTGCGGCTCAACGGGTTCACCCCGAACGTCGGCGCGATGACCACGGGCGACGCGCTCACCCAGCTCCTGCTCGAACTCGGGGTACCCGCCGAGCAGCTCCCCGCCTCGCCGGGGCGCAGGATCGCGATGTACCAGAACGAGTTGTCCGGGACCCGGACATTGATCCTGCTGGACAACGCGAAGTCCGCCGGACAGGTCCGCGCCCTGCTCCCGGACGACCCGGGCTGCTTAGCGATCGTGACGAGCAGGCGGGTGGGCGAGCCGGACACCGGCCAGCAGGTGCGGCTGGCTCCGCTGCCGCCGGACGACGCCGCCGCGTTGTTCTGCACGCTCGCCGTGCCACAGCGGGTCGCCGGTCGTGCCCCCGAGGTGGCCGAGGTGGTCAAGCGGTGCGGTCACCTGCCGATGCCGATCCGCGTCTGCGCCGCGTTGTTCCGCCGTCACGACCGGTGGCCGCTGGAGCACCTGCTCCGGTTGCTGGCCGACAGCGGGCCTTGGCAGGCCGGCGCCGGTAACGACGCGGGCGCCGCGGCGGTCCGGGTCTCCTACCAGCAGCTGAGCGAGCACCAGCAGGAGATGTTCCGCTTGCTCGGGCACGCGCCGGGGCCGCACGTCAGCGTCGCGGGTGCCGCGGCGCTGGTGGACAGCACCCTCACCCACGCCCGGCTGGTGCTCGACGGACTGCACGAGGTGTGCCTGATCGAGGAGCTCACGCCGGAGCGGTACCAGATGCTGGACCCGCTCAAGGAGTTCGCCGCGGCCGAGCCCGGCGAGCACACCGACGCGGTGCTCCGGCTGCTCGACTTCTTCCTGGTCACCCTGGCGGACGCGGCGGGGGCGGCCTATCCCTTCGAGCGCGCTCGCCTGCCCGCGGTGACCCGCACGTCGCCGGTGGCCCGGACCTTCGACACGCCTGACGCCGCGACGGCGTGGATCACCGCCGAGCGGGACAACCTGGTGGCCGCCATCCGCTACGCGGCCACGCACGACTTGCCCGGGCACGCCTGGCGGCTGGCGGTGCTCATCTGGCGCTACTTCCACACGACGAGCCAGTTCGACGACTGGGCCGAGACAATGGAACTGGCCCGGCGGCTGGTGACCGCGGACGAGGACAACACAGTCGGTCAGGCACACGTGCTGCTCCGGCTGGCCGCCGTGTACAACCGCCGCGGCGAGCTGGCCGCGGCGCTGCAGCTGGCGCGGCGAGCGCTGGCCTGCTGGGTGCGACTGGGCGACGCCAGGGGCGAGGCCACCACGTTGTGCGCCATCGCCATCCCGACCATGGAGCTCGGCAGGCACGCCGAAGCGATCACCCACCTCGAGACGGCGCTGGAGAAATACGAGGAAGCCGGTGATCTGCGCGGGCAGGCGCACGCGCTGAGCAATCTGGGATACCTCAACGAGCTGCACGGCAACCTGGACGTCGCGCTGCGCCAGCACCGCGCCGCGATGCCGATCCTCCGCGAAACCCAGCACACGCATGGGCTGGCGCACGCGCTGAACAATCTCGGCTCGGTCCGGCAGCGTCTCGGTTTCCCGAGCGAGGCGCTGGCCGACCACCAGGAGGCGCACCACCTCGCCTCCGAACTGGATGACGTATGCGTCATGGCCTACGCGCTGTCCAACATCGGCAACGTGCACCGGTCGGCAGGCCGGATCCCGGAAGCCGAGCGCTACCAGGAAAAAGCCGCCCGCATCGCGGCCGGGGTCCTCGACGCGGACCTCCGAACCCGGCTCTTCCGCGACCGCGCGGCGACCGCCCAGGCCAAGGGCGACAACGTCGAGGCGTTGCGCCTTTACGAGGCCGCGCTGGAGCTGGCGGCCACGTCAGGGAACCGGGGCCATCGGGCGCACGCCGATCGGGGCGTCGCGCAGACCCTGCACCGGCTGGGCCGGCACGGGGACGCGGTCGCGAACTGGGAGGCGGCCGAAAAGGAGTTCGCCGAGCTCGAACTGCCCGAGGCCGGCCAGGTGCGAACCGAACGGGCGGAACTGACCTGCGCCTGCCGCGACGGGGTGCGGTGAGCTTCAGGCCCGCTGGTGCAGCACGCGCCGCAGTTTCGGGTAGACCTCGCGGACCGAGGCGTGGTTATGCCACCGGCTGACGTTCCTGGCCAGTTCCCGCAGGTCGAGCCGGATCGTCGCCGAGTCGACGTGGGCCGCGTCCTCCAGTGTTTCGGTCAGGGTTCGGCAGCTCTGCTCGACTTCGCCCGCCAGGGCATAGGCCAGCGACCTGCGGACGCCGAACCGTGCCCGCGTGCGCCGCGAGTCCGTGGGCAGCCGGGCCAGCTCCCGGTCCAGGAGTTCGGCCGCTTCACCGGGCCGGCCGAGGTCGCACAACGACCAGCCCCGGGCAAGCCCGACCGGGTCGGGAGCCGTGGAACCGAGCACCGGGTACGCCGATGGGTTCGTGCCCGCCGCGTCGAGGTGAAACAACGCCCTGTCCAGCGCGCGTTCGTACTCGCTGCGATCGCCGGCCAGGGCGTGGCCCTGTGCCTCCCGCCGTGCGGCCAGGGCCAGAACGCGCGAACCGGCCGGTCCCGCCTGCTGGGCACGGCGCGCCAGTTCGATCGTGGCGATCGGATCGTGCCGGTAAAGCGCGAGCCCGGCTTCCCGTACGAAGGCGTAGCTGACGATCTCGTGGTCCCCGCCCGCGACGGCCAGTTCCGCGGCCGTCCTCGTCCAGGACAGCGCGAGCCGGTCGTCCCCGGCTTCCTGCTGCATCCAGCCGGTGTACTCGGCGATCCGTGCGGCCAGCAGCAACAAGCGCGACCTGGTCGGCTCCGGGTTCTCCCCGGCCAGCGCGCCGAGCATCCGCACCTGCGCGGTCAGCGATTCCAGCACCACCACCGGGCTGGTCTGCATGCCGAGGCTCCGCAGGTGCTCGAAGGTGGTCCGGATCCCGAGGACCACCCGTTCGTCCGGCACCGGCCGCGGCCCGCCCGCGAGCGTCACACTGAGCACGGTGCCGGCCACCAGCACCTGGCGGCGGTCGACGGTCACCGCGCTCTCCCTCGCCGACCGCGCCGCCGCCAGCAGTGCGCCGCCCGCGCCGAGTTCTCCGTCGCAGAGCCGCGCCATGGAATCGTGGGGTGGTTTCACCCCGTTTTCGAGCTTGCTGAGATATCCCTTGCTGTAATGGATGCGCTTGGCCAGCTGGCCCATTGACAGGCCGGCGGCAATGCGGTATTCACGCAGCAGTTCCCCAAATGTTCCGGTCACCAATGCCTCCCGCTCAGACTGACTTCGAGTACAGCACCTGCCCCGAACGCACGCAATCGCCCGGTCGCCCGCGAGGTGATCGCGGGCGACCAGGGCGGCACTTTCGCCGGCAAATCAGTCTTGCCAGGGATTTCCATCCGACTCCTGTGCAGCGGTGGCGGCCGGCGGCGCCGCAGACGGTTCGTCCGAGGGCAGGGCGAAACCGCCGGTGAAACCGGCCATGGCCAACCACGGCGCGGCCGTGACCGAGGCGATGACGGCAGCAAAAGTGGACATGAATGTGGACATGACGAATCCTCTCGACGAATTAATGAACTGATTTCCGGCTTTCCGGATCTGTCCCGGTGCCCATATCGAGGATTCATTAGAGCCCGGACGGCCGACAAGGAGGTGACCGTTTCCCCCGCGGCGGTCAACGGGAAACGGGCGGGGATCCACATCACGTCCACTTCTGGTCGACAGCGGCGGTGGAGTCTCCCCCGGTACTCGCCGGTGTGGTGCCGGCGACGACCAGAAAGGGTGGATTATGAAGGAAAATACGGCCTATGACGTCGCCGTTTCATTCACCGAGCAGTCGCGGGCCGCGGTCGGCGAGCTGGTCGAGACGAGCCGGCAGCGCGGGCTGAGGGTCCTGCACGGGCCCGACCAGACCCACGAGTGGTGGGGGCACAAGGACCGGGGAGACCTGCCGGCCACACCGGTGCGCTTCTTCCTGCCCTTCGTCTCCACTGTGGACGATTTCGGTGCCGCGATGCTGCGCGCGGTCAAGAACGGGGACGAGCACGTGCTGCCGGTGCTCGTCGGTGAGCTCACCGTGCCCGCCGAGTTGCTGCACCCGCATGTGAGCTACCTGCGGTTCGACCCTGCGCGGCCCGACCTGCTCACCGATGCGCTGGCTGCCCGGGTCGAGGCCGCCGAGTCGGCGGGCGCCGAGCAGGCATCGGTCGCCGAGGTGGTGACCGGCGCCCGGCGGCTTACCAGCTCACCAGCCGTGCCCGCCACGTTCAGCCGGTACGCCGAACAGGAAGCCACCCTCCGCTATCTGGGCGACCAGCTTACCGCGGCGATGCCGGGCCTGGAGCGCAGCGGGTTCGTCGGCACGGTGCACCGCGGTGTCTCGCGCATCAGCGTCCGGGTGGAGCAGGCCGGTGACACGGTGTACTCGCTGGACATCCAACGCGGGGGCATCGGCGGGGACGAGACCGTGAACTTCGTGGTCGGCAGGCACCAGGCCGACACCGGCAGCGGGTGCAGCAACGGATGGGCCCTCCCGGTGTACAGCACCGAAACCGGTACCGCCGTGCTCGAGCTGCACGACTTCTCGGTCCTCGGCCGCAGCACCGGCGAGCCCCGCGTCTACCGCCGGGAAGACCTGTTCGCCGCACTGTGGCAGCGCATCAACACCGTGGTCGCCGCCGTGGCGCGCTGACCCCACGCGAAAGCGCCCTTCACCTGCTTCGGGTGAAGGGCGCTTTTCGCGCGCGGTCACCGGTGCTCGTGGGACCGGTCCAGTACTTCTTCGAGCCGCAACGGACTCGGCGGGTGGTGGCTCAGGCACAGCGGCACCCGCATCCGGCGGAAGGCGAAGTTCTCGCCGGTGGCGTAGAACTGCCCGCGTTCCAGCCGCGAGATGTCGCCCACCGAACTGCTCTTCGCCCTGGCCATCTCGGTCGCCGCGGCCACCTGCGCCGGGCTGTTCAGCCTGCCGAAGAACTGGGTCGTGGCATTGCCGACCACCTGGTTGTGCACGCCCTTCGGTGCCTGGGTGGCCAGCACCAGGCCGAGCCCGTACTTGCGGGCCTGGGAGGCGAGCAGGATGGTGCTCTGCGTGCTGGCCGTCAACGCCGTCGACGGCGCGATGGTCTGCGCTTCGTCCATCACGAACAGTCCGCCGAGCGGCCGGTCCACGGCCGGGTGGCGTTTGATCCAGGCGAACACCTCCCACTGGAGCTGGCTGACGAAGCCCTGCCGCTGTTCCTCCGACGGCAACCCGATGAAGCTGATCACCGAGATCCGGGCCCGCCTGCCTGCCGACGGCGTGAGCAGGACCCCCGGGTCGGTCGCTTCTCCCGGCCCGCAGAGGAGCGGGTCGTTGACCACGGCCGCCCGCAGGGTTTCCGCCAGATCGGCGGCCATCGCGGTGCCGGTGCTGAGCTTGCTCACCCCTTCCGGCAGTTCGGCGAGCAGTTCGATGAACCGGTTGAGGTCCCGCTTCCCGGAACGGGCGTAGTGCGTCAGCGCCTCGCGCAGCACCGCCCGGCCGCGAACGGCACCCTTGGTACCGTTGGCGACCCTGGCGTGCGGCACCAGCCGGGCCACGGCGGCTTCGACCGAGACCGCGAACTCGTCGGCGTCCTCGCGGACGTCGGCGAAGTCGGGCAGCGGGTGGAAGCTGAGCGGACGTCCGCCCGCCCGGCCCGGTGTCCACACCACGACCTCGGTGTGGGCCAGGTATTCCGCCGACCTGCCCGCGTCCCCGGGCAGCCAGTCGCCAGGCGGTTCGGGCCAGGCGTCGCCCAGGCGCGCCAGGTCGTTGTTGGGGTCCAGCACGATCGCCGACACCCCGCGCAGTGCGCACTCCTCGACGATCCGGCGCAGCAGCACGGTTTTCCCGCTGCCGGACCCCGCGAACACGATGACGTGCTTGCGCAGCGACGCCAGCTCGATGCGGACTTCCCCGTCGAGCCCGAGCACGAATGCCTCGTCGGCCGGTGCGGCCGATTCGGCGGCCGGGGCTTCGGCTGGTTCGGCAATCGGGGCCTTCGGCGGGGTGGGCTTCGGCTCGGCGGCGGGTGTCGCCGGGGCGAGTTCCGGCGGCGGCCGCGTTTCCTGGTGGCCGTTCCTGGTCTGGGTGGACTGGGGCAGGACGTGGCGCAGCAGCGTCCGGCCGCTGGCCGGCTTGCGCGCCACCAGCCAGGTGATCAACCGCCGGTTCGGCGTGGCGAGCATTTTCCGGAGCGCGCTGAAGGTCCGCAGATCCTCGTCCGACATGTCGAGGCGCCGCACCCCCAGCTGCTCCAGCGCAGTGAACTCCTTGCGGGTGGTCGGCCCGGTCCAGCCGCGGTTGCCCCAGCGGATGAGCACGAGGTACCGGTCCTTGGCCCCCGCTCGGATGCCCGCCGCGTCGCGGGCGTTGCGCAACCGGCGCAGCACGGTCGTGCCGTGGCCCCCGGAGATGACCCGGAAGGTCCACTGCTCCTGGAGGTCGAGCGCGTCGTCGAGGTGCCGGCGCAGGCTGGCGTGCAGCCTTTTCTCGTCCGAGAGCGACTCCGGCTGCCACTTCAGGTCGTCGTTGCCGATCTCGGTGATCCACGCCTTCAATCCGGCCAGCAGCAATGGCGGGGCGACCTCGTCTTCGTTGTCCTTGCTGATGTCCAGCTCGCCGAGATCGACCGCGCTCCGCAGCCGGGCGAACTCCTCGTCGAGTTCGGCGAGGGAATGATCCGGCAGCAGGCCCACGGGTGCGGGTACGGTCTCGGCCACCTTTTCGTCGAAGGAACCCAGTTCCCGGATCTCACCGTGCAGGCAGGCTTCGGCGTGGGCATGGATCCGCTTGAGCAGCTGCCGCGGTGTGTGACTCGTCCAGCTCTCACCGAACGCGCCGGCGGCTACGGGCCAGGTCGAGTGCGGTGGTGTGACGCCGTGCTTTTCGTAGATCACCCCGAGCCACTTCTCGATCAGTTTCCTGCCCAGTTCCGGATCCTGGATCGCCCCCAGGAAGGAGGTCTGGGTGAACCGGTCGCCCACCGTGTCGCTGGCCACGGCCTTCAACCTCATCCAGGTGTTGGGCAGGCACGCCACGATGGTCAGCGTCCGCTGGGTGGATTCGCGCAGCGCCATCAAGCCGTCGGAAATCAGCGCGATCTCCCGGGTCACCTCGGCGTCGGTCTCCTGGCTGTCGAGGGCGTCCTGCCCCTTGTTGACCAGGGTGTCCAGCTGGTCGACCCCGACGACGCACGGTCCCGTCAGGGCGAGGACGCGGGAGATGTCTCGCACGAGCACGCGGGGTGACTTGGCGCGCGGCTGCATGCCCCACAACCGGCGGTCGGCCTTGCTGCCTTCGTGGCCCTGGAGGTATTCCAGGCCGATGTCCGCGGCGTCGGACCCGTAGAGCACCAGAGCCCGGATGGTGTCACCGCATTCCGCGGCGATGCGGCCGTCGGCCTTCCTCAGGCCGTTGAGCAGTGCACGCAGGTGGTCGGGCCGCAGTTCCGATTCGCCCACGATGGCTCGGCTGACCTCTTCGGACACCGCGGCACCGGCGCACAACTGCCGCAGCAGCACGGTGAGCTGGCGCTCGCCCTCGTCGTTGGCCCGGTGCAGTTCGCTGCGCATCGACTCGGCGAGGTCATCCCAGAACGCGTCCCCGGTGGTGAGCTCGGCGAGGAAGAAGTAACCGCCCTCACGCTGCACCATGCGGCGCACCGAGCCGAGCAGGTGGGTCTTGCCCACTCCCTTCTCCCCCTGCACGGCCACGCCCACCGGGCTCGGGCCGGTGCTGGCCCTGGCGTCCTCGATGCCCGCCCTGATGGTGTGCTCGACCCGGGCGTGCAGGCCGTCGATATGCGAGGGCGAAGTGTGCCAGACGTCGTCCGGGGTCTCGGCGGAGTTGAACCGCAGGACGGCCAGGACCTCACGTAAGTCGTCGGTCATGATTCCTCGATCACGATGAGGTGCTTGTCCTCGCCACCGACCCGGACGGCGGCGTCGTGGTCGGCGTCGGTGAGCACCTTGCGATTGGAGTCGGGGGCCAGGTGGACCGTGCCCGTCTTCGCCATTTTGACCAGCACGGCGTCCACCTCGTCCTTGCCCGCACCGTTGAGCTTCGGCCGTAGCCGGGCCAGGCGGATCCAGTCCTGCACACCCACCGTCAGCTCGGCGTAGACGCCGCGAATGAGCGATTCCAGGTCACCGGAGCGCAGCGCCTCGGCCAGCAAGCCGCGCCGGCGCAGGAACGGCACCAGCCGGCGCAGCAGGTCGAGTTGTTGCCGGGCCTGCGGCCCCGCGCGAGGCGGTAGTTCCGAGCGAACCAGGTCGGTCAGGCACCAGTCGATCCCGTCGTCGGTGATCCGGTGCACGAACGGCCGGACGTTCGTCGAACTCTCCAGCAGTCCGGCGGTATTCAGCCGGTCGCGGTCGGCGGGACCGAGCCGGACCTTGTGGTCCTTGACCAGTTCGGTGTTGAGCATGGCCCGGTTGGCCAGTGCCAGCGCCAGCAGCGCGGCCCTGGCATTCGTGGAGTACTGCTCCGGCATTTCGCCGCCTTTCATTCGGTGAACGCGTTGATCCGTCGATCGATCCGGCTCAGCAGTGCCTTCGTCGCGTCGAGGAGCGCACGGGGTGCGGGCACCCCGGCACCGTCGCCGTGGGCTCTGCCGAGGAAGGCCAGGTCCGCCGACCGGTCGAGCAGTTGGGCCAGGTCGCCGTGGTCCAGTGCGGCGGCCATTCCGCTGACGGTTTCCTCGACCAGGACGAAGCGTTCGGCGTAGGGCAGGGTGTGCGGCAGCGCGCGGAGAGCGGCCGCCGCGCCCCGCAGCGCCTCCTGGTCCGGCTCTGCCCCGGTGGCGGTAAGCAGATGGTGCAGCTGTCTGGCCACCTGGACGGGCCGCACGTCCGGGGTGAATTCCAGGTGGCGCAGATTGCGCACGAAGCCCGGCAGTTCGTCGCGATCGATGCCGCGGGCGAGCAGGCAGAACAGCTGCCGATGCCCGCCCTCCGGCCCGAGCGTGTGCCGGAGGAATCGTTCGGACTCGGTGATCTGCCAGCGGCTGAGCGGTCCCTCCACCACCAGGCACAGGTGCCGGGCCGATTCGGTGGCCTCGGCCAGGAATCCCGGGTCGCCGGACAACGACCGGTCGGCGCGCACCCCGAGCAGGTGCAGTTCCTGGATCAGTTCCGCGGCGACCTTGGACTGCCGTGCGCTCGACACCAGCACGTCCAGGTCGAACTCACGGCACCGGTCCCGCGCGGCGGCCACGTAGGCGTCGCGGTTGTCGGCCAGCACGTCGGTGCGGTCGAAGTCCTGCGCGATGACCGAAGCGACCGTCTCCAGCGCGTAGGAGATCTGGTCCGCCTTGGGCACCTCCTCCTCCAGGACCGGCAACTGCTCGCCGAAGCTCCAATAGGAGACGTAGGGCACCGTGAGGTGGCGCATCATCAGGTCCACCGGGACGGTCTGCGCCAGCCAGTTGCCGAACAGCGGCGCCACGGTCTCGGCGCACTTGCGCTGCCACTGCTCGGCACGCTCGTACTCGACTCGATTGTCCAACCTGGACAGAATGGGGAGTACCGAGTGCCGGGGCCGGTCGTAGGGCATGCGGTCACGGGCGCGGTCAGCCCGCCGCGCGACGTCCACCACGTCGTCGAGGTTCTGGTCGTTGGCGGTGAACACCACGACCAGCCGGTCCGGCAGATGCGCGGTGCAGATGCCGGCGATGTCGGAGACACCGGTCCGGCTGTCGAGCAGTACGAAGTCGTAGTCCTCGGTCCACGCCGCCCGGCACCGCTCCAGGTACGCGGCGAACTCGAGCCGGTACAGCTCCTCCCAGTTCAGCGCCTGCATCCGCTTCGAATAGGAGTCTTCCAGCTTGCCGGAAACCATGCGTCCGGCTGCCAGCAGATCGAGCCGGCCACCTTCGACGCCGACCTGGACGGGGTAGGACTCCAGGTCCCGCGGGGCCTTCGACGATCCGGCATCGCGCAGGAAGTCGTGCGCGAGGTCGACGACGCCGCGTTCCGGCTGCTCGACCAGCTTCGGCCCGAAGTAGTGGTGCAGCCCGGGCGCTTCGAGGTCCCAGTCCACCGTGAGCACCCGGTACCCCCAGCGCGCCAACAGCACTGCCACGTTCGCCAGCGTGAAACTGCGGCCCACCCCGCCCTTGTACGAATAGAAGGTGAGCACGGTGCCGGTCGTCATTCGAACCTCGGCAGCGGAGGAGTCGGCAGCAACACCGGTTCCGGCTCTTCGACAAGCGGCCAGTCGGGCCGCCACGGTGGTGCCTGGGCCACCAGCTGCGCCAGGTCCCTGGCGAGCTCCTTGACCTTGTGGTGGAACTTGTTGTATTCAACGCTCTGCTGATAGCAAGGATCCGGATAGGCGACGTCCTTGAAATCCCGCCAGGCTCGCACCTTTCCCCAATCGGGGAAGTTGTCCGAGTCCCCGTACAGGATCGGGTAGATCAACCCCTGGGAAGAACGACCGTGTCCCGCGAAGCCGAGCATCTCCTCCCTGGCCTGCATGCTGCGCATCTCGGCCAGGCACCAGGATGAGCGAAAGTATGGCGGGGTCAGCAACTGAACCATGATCTTGCTGCGCTGCAACGCGTCCCGCAGGTTGGACGGCCAGTGCACCGCGCTGGGCATCTGCCGATCCACGTACACGTTCAGGCTGCCGTACTCGTCGGCGAGACATTCACGCAATTTGCCGTAGAAGTGGTTGAGCAGCCATTTTTGCACGCTGCCGTGACGGCTGTAGCTGATGAACAGATCAAACTCGTACTCGGACACGCCAACGATGATATGCGGCGGGCAGCGGGCGGGAATCGACAGATAATGACGATTATCGGGACAACTGGCCAGTCAACTGGCCACAAAGTGGACAACAACCGGTGGAAAGGGGCCCTTTCGGCATCTCTGCCGTCGCGGACAGGCGCGATGTGGATGTCCGCCGCACTCGATGGCCCGACGGCGGGAATTCCTTGGCCTGCGGCGAGTCAAGGTCGGTCCGGGTCAGCCGCAGCAGAACCACTGCCAGCTCGGCACCGGCCGCGCCAAGCGAGCGGAAGCTCTTGATGAACGCCAGCTCATCCTTGTGCACAGTTCGGGGATGCCCCGCGTCAATCCGGGTGTTGCCAAGGTCTTTGGTCAGGTCTATCCAGTTCTGGATGGCGTCGATCAGCTCGGTGTCGAGCGCCCGCAGCTGGTCGGCCTTCGCTTCGATGATCCGGTCCGCATGCTGTGTCACGTATCCCCCTTTGTTCAGGTCAGCCCGGCAAAGTTGGTCGGGGCCCGGCAGCGGGCGATGCGGAGGTGTGTGTGCGACCACCTCGTTGCGTGCGCCGGACCGGTTTCGGGTCCGTGAAGGGACCCTTCACGGACTCTGAGTCTGTGAAGGGTCCCTTCACAGACCTCCACACCGACTTTGCCGACACCCTGACCGGTGAGGGAGTGAGCATGGAGCTTTCTCCGCTGGGACTCGGCGGCGCACAGCTGGGCAACCTCTACCACGCGATGTCCGGCGAAACGGCGGTCTGTGCACGTCACGGTGTCGAGTTGCCGGACGCGGCGCTCGCGCTGCCGCGGACGCATCCGGCGGTGACCTCCGTCGTCGTCGGCGCGCACGCGCCGGACCAGGTGACGCTCAACGTCCGCCGGGCCGCCGCGAAGATCCCGGCCGGGCTGTGGCACGACCTCAAGGACGCCGGTCTGGTGCGAGCCGGTGTCCTGGCCACTGGAGACAGGCCGTGATCGATGCGCACCACCACCTGTGGGACCCGGCCTGCCGCGCGTATCCGTGGCTGGCCGGTGACCGGATGGCCCCTCTTCGCAAACCGTACACAGTGGACGATCTGCGCCGGTGACCACGGCCGCCGGGGTGCACGAGACGGTCCTCGTGCAGACCGTTCCGGACGAGGCCGAGACGGAGGAGTTCCTGGCTGTCGCGGCGGCGGAGCCACTCGTCGCGGGCGTCGTCGGCTGGGTGGACCTGACCGCGCCGGATATCGCCGACCGGCTCGCGCGGCTGCGCGAACTCGGCCCGCTCGTCGGCATCCGCCACCAGGCGGAGAACGAGCCGGACCCGGAATGGCTGCTATGGCCCGAAGTCCTGCGCGGGCTCGCCGCGGTCGGGGTCGCCGGGCTGGTCTACGACCTGCTCGTCGCCCCGGCGCAGCTCGCCGCCGCCCGGCAGGTGGCGCAGCGGCTGCCGGAGCTGACCCTGGTTCTCGACCACGCGGCAAAGCCCCGGGTCGCGGCGGGGGAGTGGCAGCCGTGGGCGGACGGCGTGGCCGGGCTGGCCGCGCACGAGAACGTGCACTGCAAATTGTCCGGGCTGGTCACCGAGGCCGATTGGCACGAATGGCAGGTGGGGCACCTGCGCCGCTACGCCGAGCACGTGTTCACCGCCTTCGGCGCGCAGCGGGTCATGTTCGGCAGCGACGGGCCGGTGTGTGAACTGGCCGCGGCCTACGAGGTCGTGGTGGACGCCGCGCTTTCGCTCACCGGCCCGCTCAGCGATCCCGAGCGGCTGGCAGTGTTCGAGCACACGGCGGCGCGCGCGTACCGGCTGGGGTGAGGCCTCAGAATTCCTGGCCCTGGATCATTTCGCGGAGCTTGCTCAGCGCACGATGCTGGGTGACGCGCACGTTGCCCGCGGAGATGCCGAGCGTCTCCGCGGTCTCGTTCGCGCTCAGCCCGACGATGATGCGCAGGGCGAGGATCTCCTGCTGCACCGGCGCGAGCTTGGTGAGCAGCTCCTGCAGGCGGCTGCCGAGATCGACTTGCAGTACGCGCATTTCCGGCTCGTTGCCCGACAGCGGGCGTTCGGGCAGTTCCGCGACCGGGTCGGACCGGTCGCGGGCGAGCACCCGGTAGGCGTCGGCGACCTTGTTCGCCGCGATCGCGTGCACCAGGTACAGGAAGGAGCCGCCGCGGTCCTGGTAGTCGGGCAGAGCCTTGAGCACGGCCATGCAGACGTCCTGCGCCACGTCGTCGGCGGAGAGGTAGGACAGGTCGCGCCCGCCCATCCGGGCCCGGCAGTAGCGGGCCACCACTGGGCGCAGCACGTGCAACAGCTGCCCGATCGCCAGCTGATCACCCCGGCCGGCGGCGCGCACGAGCGGGTCGAGGTCCTCCTTGGTCAGCCGTCCGCCACCGCGAGGCAGCTGCTCGGGCCGCACATATCCCGGGACGGTGTGCTCCGTGGACGCTCCGGTAATCCCGGTTTCCGCGATGTCGGACGGCTTCGTGGTTGTCGGTGCGGTCATGGTCGTCTCCCCGGCGACCCGGCGACCGTCGCAGTCTTGGGGTCAACACTCTGTGATGTTGCGGTCGCGGCTCCCCCGATCGGCGGGGGCGCATCCGCGTCCGTTGCGACGCTGTGTAACCCTAGGCGGCTCATCCCGGACCGTCCATCTTTCAACTACGAATACCCCGTTAGCAGCAACAGTCTTGATGTAATTGAGACCCAGCGACGCGGCGGGAGAATCCTGGGTCGCGGAATGTACCGGACGAAGGGCCTCCTGATCACGGAGGGTCAGATCGTGGTGGCGCGACGGAGAGTGTCCGCCGCGGCCGGACGAGTGGGCTGGGTTCGGGTGCGTGGCAGGCGTGATCGGCCTGCCGGTGGCGCCGTGAGCGGAAGGTGACGGGCCGGGTGAACGGTGGGCGGGGTCCGGATTCATCCGATGAGCGACCGTGGTCATGCTGATCGCGGCGTGGCTGTTTGCCGGCCGGGATCTCGCCGCAGGGGTACCGGCAAAACCGGCACGCAGGTGCAGACGTGCCAACCCGGCTTTCCCGCGGCGCTCGCCCGGGAAAGTGATCATGGGAGCGCGAATCCTGGGTGCTCGAACTGGGTGCTCGAAAGCGCGTCGCCGCACTGTCCGGATTGGACACCGTGCGGTGGGACGTCCGGCATCCTGGGTGGCGCGGTCCGCGACGCCGTGCTCCCCATCGACCGGCTACTCCGCGCTGGACCACGACCTCGGTGAGTGACGTGCCGCCCTCGTCGCATGAAGATCAAGATCGGTATCTCTCGCGGGGTCGATCCATGCGGCTGGGTGCCGATCCCGGCCGCGAAGTCGCCGTGGGTGACCCGGCCCTGACGGAGTGTACAGTGGACGCTGCCGATGATCAGTCCTTTGTGGTCTCTCCACGGTCGAAGACCCACCAGCGCAGGACGGCGAATCGCAGGATGCCGCCCACGACACTCGCGGTCAGGAGCGCGCCGGTCTGTTGCCAGGCGGTCGGCTGATCGACCAGTCCGTCGAGCACGGCCAGCGCTATCGAGCCGTAGCCGACGTAGAAGGCGAACGTCGCGAGGTCCTGCAGATGCCGCTTGCCGGCGCGGCTGGTGCGCCCGGCGAAGGTGACGCGGCGGTGAAACTCGGTGTTACCCACCGTAGTGAGGGCGATCGCGACCAGATTCGCCCACTGTGCGCCGAATTCCGGCCGCAGCAGGAGGAAGAGTACGGCCTGCAGTCCGGTGGTGATCCCGCCGGCGGCGAGGTACCACGCCGCGTGCCCGCCGAGTTCGCGGTGCCGCCCATCGGCGAGCTGCGGCCGCCGCGGCGCCCACCTCGTGGTGGTCATGAGCGCGACGCTACCCGCAGTTCACAAACTTGTGAACCTGATGAACCCGCGGACCACCTGTGATACGAGCGACAGCAGATCACCCCGTTTCACCTTGCCCCGTCGCGGGTAGCTCCCCTCGGACACTGTGGACGCCAGGAGGGCTCATGAACGATCGGCATCCCGCCGAGGGCAGCGAGCCCGGTCCCGGCGTGGCCGCGAACGGGCGGCAGGCCGGAGGTTCGGGATACCTCGGATCCGGCCTGGGAAGCCGGTGGGATCCGGCAGGCGGGACCATCGCGGACGCGATCCGTTCGGCGATGAACCGTCGCGCCTGACCCGGCCGGTCGCGGCGATCCGCCGTGACCGGCACCACTACGATCCGAGCACCAATCCGCTCACGCTGCGCGACCGCCCGGGCGACCCTAGCGTGAAAAACCACCATCAGACATCGCATCCGACCGCGACGAAGGGAAAGGCCGAAGATGCTGACCGTCACCGAAGCCGCCGCCGAGGCGATCTCCGCCCTGACTGCCCAGCAGGGCGCAGAGAACGGGGATAGCGGACTGCGGTTCGCACTCCAGAGCATGGAAGGCGAAGGTGCGCAGCTGGCGTTGTCCGTCGCCCCGTCCCCCGAAGACGGCGACCGCGTGGTCGGCGCCGACGGCGGTGCCAAGGTCTTCCTGGAACCGCAGGCCGCCGCACTGCTCGACGACAAGGTGCTCGACGTCCAGCAGGACGAGACCGGCGACGTCGCGTTCGCCGTGCTGCCACAGCAGTCCGCCTGAGCGGACTTCTTTCGGACGCTTGCCGCCCAGGGTTTGCCTTGGGCGGCAAGCACCTGCGTGTCCCGGGGTTGTGCGGGATGCCGGCCCGCCCGGCCGTGTGGGTGCACGGCCCACCGATTATCTGCGAACCTGGCCCGCCGATTACCTGCGAACCTGGCCCGATCGACTACCGGTGAACCCGGCCCGATCGACGACCGGTGAACCTGGCCCGATCGACGACCGCCGAGCCACCGATCGCGCCCGGTCGGCGCCCCTGCGGTCCCGGGGCCGCCCCTGGCCGACCCATCGTCCACAAAGGACGCCTCACCTCGTGGCCCATTCCCGGACCAGCACCTCCGCCCTGGCACGCAGCAGCTCGGCGGCATGCGTGCGCGCGTGGTCGAGTGACGGTGCGTGGTCGATCAGTGCGCTGCTGCCCACCACACCCAGTCCGGCCAGCGTCGCGGCGTCCAGCTGGATCCGGCCGGCCAGTATCAGCAGCGATGCGCCTGCCTGCCCCGCCCGTGCGGCGATTCCGGCCGGGGCCTTGCCGGACAACGACTGTTCATCCAGCGAACCCTCACCGGTGATCACCAGGTCCGCGTCCTCCAGAGCTGCGTCCACCCCGGTGAGCGACGCGATCAGATCGAAGCCCGACTCGACGTTCGCCCCCAGTCCCGCGACCGCGCCGCCGGCGATTCCGCCGCCCGCGCCGGCGCCGGGAACGGTCGTGACGTCTCGCGCGCCGGTCTTCACCAGGGCCATGGCCCACTGCCTCAGCGCGGCGTCCAGCGTCGCGACATCATCTCGGCCCGCGCCCTTCTGCGGGCCGAAGATCGTGGCCGCGCCGTTCGGGCCGAGCAGGGGATTGGTCACGTCGGTCGCCACGGCCACCGGCACCTCGCCCAGCCGCGCCCGCGCCGGCGCCAGGTCCACCTGGGCGACTCGGGCCAGCGCTCTGCCGCCGAGGCCCACTGGCGCGCCGGATGAGTCGAGCACTCCGGCACCCAGCGCGGCCAGCATGCCCGCTCCGCCGTCCGTGCTCGCCGTCCCGCCGACCGTCAGCACGAGCCTGCGCGCACCGCGGTCCAGTGCGTCGGCCAGCAATTCGCCGACGCCCCAGGTGTGCGCGGTGAGCGCGACCTCCGGGCTCGGCGTCACGAACTCTATGCCGCACGCTCGCGCCGATTCGATGTACGCCGTGCCGTCGAGCAGCACATAACGCGCTTCGACTTGCTCGGCGAGCGGCCCCCTGACCGGCAGCTGTACCACTGTGCCGCCCGCGTTTTCCAGGACCTCCGACGTTCCTTCGCCGCCGTCGGCGACCGGGCAGGTGGCGATGTCCGCGTCCGGCAGCGCATCCCGCACGCCCAGCGCGATCGCCTCGGCAGCCTCGACCGCGGTGAGGCTCCCCTTGAACTTGTCCGGCGCGATCACGACGCGGGTCACGGCGTTACCTTCGTCAGCGGCTCCGCCCCGGCGAGCACGGAGACGACATTGCGCGCGGCCAGCACCGCCATCGCGGTGCGGGTTTCCACGGTCGCCGACCCCAGGTGCGGGGTCAGCACCACGTCCTCCCGGCCGAGCAGCCGCGGTTCGACGTCCGGCTCCGCCTCGAACACGTCCAGCGCGGCACCGGCGATCTCCCCCGCTTCCAGCGCGTCGGCCAGCGCTGACTCGTCGACGACCGGACCGCGCGTGGTGTTCACCAGGTACGCCCCGGGTTTCATGGCTTGGAGCGCGGTCGCGTCGATGAGATGCCGGGTGTCCTCGGTGAGCGGACAGTGCAGGGAAACGACGTCCGCGCGCGCCAGCAGCTCCTCGAACGGCACGAACTCCCCGGGAAAGTCCGGTTTCCGTGATCGTCCTGAGTAGACGATCCGCATCCCGAACGCGGCCGCCCGCGCGGCCACCGCCCGCCCGATCTGCCCGGGCCCGACGATGCCGAGCGTCCTGCCCTGCAGCCCGGAGCCCAGCAGGAACCCGAGGTGGAACGACCACGGCCGTTGCGCTCGGACGAGCCGTTCTCCTTCCCCGAGCCGCCGCGTGATCGCCAGCAGCAACCCGAACGTGAGGTCGGCAGTGGCCTCCGTGAGCACACCCGGCGTGTTGGTCACCACGACACCACGCCCAGCCAAGGCGGCAACGTCGACGTTGTCGTATCCCACCGCGACGTTCGCGACCACACGCAATCCGTCCCCTGCCGCGTCCACGACCGGCCCGTCGACCCGATCGTGCAGCATCGACACCACCGCGGACGACCCCGCCACGAACTCCCGCAACTCCTCCGGCGTCAGCGGCCGATCAACCGGCGAAACAACGACCTCGCCGACCGTCCGGAGCACGTCCAGAGCCTTGTCCGGAATCCATCGAGTGACGGCGATCTTCGGCATGGCGAGCAGCCTAATGCCCGTGATCCAGGGCCGGCGAGGTTCCGCACGGGTCCCGGAACAGGGCAGCCACCCCACGTCTGCGGTACGCCTGCGCCCGGTAGCACTTCACGCCGGACAGCGGTGAATTCCGCATTGCGACCCCTCCTTTCCCCTTGTCGCGCACCCTGACATTTCGTGCCGGCGAGCACTGGTACCAACGTCTCCTCCGGCCTCGCCCGGCGTTTCGCTGCCGTCACCCGTGGTGAAGAGCGGTGTCGCCCATTCCACACCATCGCCCTGCGTTCGTAAGCCGCGTCGCAGCCGCTGCCCGGCACCCACGCCGATCAACAGCCTCAGCACCACCTCCACTCAATACATCCGCGCCACGATCACCAGAGACATCACCGAAACAATCGCCGCCGCCCGCTCACCTCACTCTGCTGCTCACTCCGCTTGGTCCCACCTCTTCTCCCTTTCCCCTCCGGTCGCCCCGTGCTATGTTCTCCATCAGAACGTCTGTGCGCTATGCGAACAGGCTACCGCAGAGAAGACCTCAAGGGAAGGGCTCGAGATGGCACGGGTGCTGTCGCTCGGCGAGGCGATCGCCGCGCTGGTGCACGACGGGGAAACTGTCGCGCTCGAGGGGTTCACGCACCTCATCCCGGTCGCGGCCGGTCACGAGATCATCCGGCAGGGCCGCACGGGTCTCACCCTGATACGGATGACCCCGGACATCGTTTACGACCAGCTCATCGGCGCTGGATGCGCGAGCAAGCTGATCTTCTCCTGGGGTGGCAATCCCGGCGTCGGCTCGTTGCACCGCTTTCGCGACGCCGTACAGCACTCCTGGCCGGTACCCCTGGAAATCGAAGAGCACAGTCACGCGGGGATGGCCAATCGCTACGTCGCCGGTGCGTCGGGGCTGCCGTTCGCCGTGCTGCGCGGGTACACCGGCACCGACTTGCCCGCGCAGACCGACACGATCAAGCCGATCACCTGCCCGTTCACCGGAGAGCGGCTCACCGCGGTTCCTGCGCTGAACCCGGATGTCGCGATCGTGCACGCCCAGCGCGCCGACCGGATGGGCAACGTGCAGCTGTGGGGGATCGCCGGGATTCAGAAGGAAGCCGTACTCGCGGCGAAACGGTCGCTGGTCACCGTGGAAGAGATCGTCGACGAGCTGGAACCGCGGCCGGGGGCACTCGTGCTGCCCGGCTGGGCGGTGACTGCCGTCGCCGAGGTGCCGGGTGGCGCCAGGCCGTCCTACGCGGCCGGCTATTACGAGCGCGACAACGCTGCCTATCAGGCGTGGGACGCCATCGGGCGGGACCGCGAGGAATTCACCCGCTGGCTGGCCGGGCTGACCGGAGTGAACGCATGAACGAGTACACCGCAGACGAGATGATGAGCGTTGCTGCGGCCCGTGCGCTCGGTGAAGGCATGTCCTGCTTCGTCGGCATCGGGCTGCCCAGCACCGCCGCGAATCTCGCGCGCCGCACGCATGCGCCGAACCTCGCGTTGATCTACGAATCCGGTTGTCTCGGCGCGAAACCCGCGCGCTTGCCGCTGTCGATCGGTGACGGCGAACTGGCCGAGACCGCCGATGCGGTGGTGAGTGTGCCCGAAGTGTTCAACTACTGGCTCCAGCCGGGCCGGATCGATGTCGGCTTCCTCGGCGCTGCGCAGCTGGACAGGTTCGGCAATCTCAACACCACGGTGATCGGCGCCGACTACCACAATCCGAAGGTGCGCCTGCCCGGAGCGGGTGGGGCGCCGGAAATCGCGGCCTCCTGCAAGGAGGTGTTCGTGGTGTTGCGGCAGAACACCAGAACGTTCGTGGAGAAGGTCGATTTCGTCACGTCGTTCGGCCACGGCACCGGGCGTGGCGACCGGGAGCGGCTCGGCCTGCGCGGGGCGGGGCCGACCCTCGTGATCACCGATCTCGGGCTGCTGCGGCCCGATCCGGAGACCGCCGAGCTGACGCTCACCGAACTGCACCCGGGGATCGAGCCGGTGGAAGTCGTCGAGGCCACCGGGTGGACCCTGAAAGTGGCCGAGAACCTGATCACCACCCCCGCACCCACCGAAGATGAACTGTCCCTGCTCCGCGCACTGAAGAAGGCCGGCGAATGAGCGACGTCTACCTGTTCGACGCGATCCGTACTCCGTTCGGCCGCCACGGCGGCGCACTGGCGAAGACCCGGCCCGACGACCTGGCCGCCGGGCTGTTGCGCACCCTCGTCCAGCGCAACGACCTCGACCCCGGCACTGTCGATGAGGTGCTGCTCGGCGACGCGAACGGGGCGGGTGAGGACAACCGCAACGTCGCGCGGATGGCCACGCTGCTCGCCGGCTGGCCGACTTCGGTCCCGGCCGCGACGGT
This sequence comes from Amycolatopsis panacis, assembly GCF_003600245.1. Taxonomy (NCBI): domain Bacteria; kingdom Bacillati; phylum Actinomycetota; class Actinomycetes; order Pseudonocardiales; family Pseudonocardiaceae; genus Amycolatopsis; species Amycolatopsis panacis. The sequence continues at coordinate 136,290 of NZ_QZFV01000131.1, read as the reverse complement.
CAACCGGCTGTGTGCGTCCGGGCTCGACGCGGTCCTGCACGCGAGCCGGACCATCCAGGTCGGTGACGCCTCGTTGATCGCCGCCGGCGGAGTCGAGTCGATGAGCCGGGCGCCATTGGTGATGGCCAAGCCGGACAAGGCTTTTCCGGCCGCCAACCAGACGTTGTACAACTCTGCGCTCGGGTGGCGCATGGTCAACCCGGCGATGCCCGCGGAGTACGTGATCTCCAATGGCGAGGCCACCGAGTACCTCGCCGGGCGTTACGGCATCGGCCGCGACGAGCAAGACGAGTTCTCCGTGCGCAGTCACCGCAACGCGGCCCGCGCCTGGGACGAAGGGTTCTACGCCGACCACGTCGTGCCGGTCGAGGGCGCGGAGCTGGACCGGGACGAAGGTATCCGGCCCGATTCCACGACGGAGAAGCTGGCCAAGCTCAAACCGGCCTTCCAAGCCGAGGGCGGCACGGTGACCGCTGGCAACTCGTCGCCGCTCAGTGACGGGGCGTCCATGCTGTTGCTGGGTGACGAGGAGGCCGGGCGGCGGCTGGGCCGGGATTCGCTGGCCCGGATCGCCGGCCGGGGCGCGGCCGGGGTTGATCCGAACCTCTTCGGCATCGGGCCGGTACGGGCCGCGGAACTCGCGCTCGAACGGGCCGGGATCGGGTGGGGCGACGTGGCGGCGCTGGAACTCAACGAGGCGTTCGCCGCGCAATCCCTCGCCTGCCTGCGGGAGTGGAAGGAACTCGACCCGGCGCTGGTGAACGTGCACGGCGGCGCGATCGCGATCGGGCATCCGCTCGCTGCGTCGGGCGGCCGGATTCTCGGCACGCTCGCCCGGCAGCTGCGCCGCACCGGCGGACGGTGGGGGGTCGCGGCGATCTGTATCGGCGTCGGTCAGGGTCTCGCGGTCGTCCTCGAGAACGTCTGAGAAGGGAGGACAACCGGCCGCACAGAGTGGCAGCCGGGCTATTTCGGGCGGGCTGACTCCCGAACCGATCACGGAGGTTGAATGGACAGAGACCGGCACGAGGCGGGTCTGCGTGTTCGCTGCGAGGCGCTGGGTATGGATTACAAGGTTCGTGCTGTGGTGGACGCTACCGAGTTCGGCAGTCGGTCCCGGCAGACCTCACCGAGGTGGGTTTCGGGTGAGGCGCGGATGCGCGGCGAGCTGGATGCGTGGACCCTCGGCCGAAGTCGGCTCTCCGTGTCGCGCTATCACGAAGAGCTGGTGACGGCAGGTCACGCGGTGCGCTGCGACGGGATTACTGCGGACGAGGTCGGTGAAGGTCTGCTGGACACCGGTGTGCCGGCGGTCGGCCGAGCCTGGGCGATCATGCTGCGGACCAGCGCCGAGCTGGGAGAAGCCGCGGCCTGGCGACCGGCCGGATAAGGTTCGGGGCATGGATTCCGAGGAGCCGGCCGAACGCGGCGCACACCACGTGCAGTCGCTGGAACGTGGGCTATCGGTGATCAAGGCGTTCAGCGCCGAGGCGCCGCATCGCACGCTCAGCGACGTCGCCCGCGTCACCGGGCTGACTCGCGCAGCCGCGCGGCGCTTCCTGCTCACCCTCGTCGACCTCGGTTACGTGCGCACGGACGGCAAGTACTTCTCGCTCACGGCGCGGGTGCTGGAGCTGGGGTACGCGTTCCTGTCCAGCATGAGCCTTGCCGACGTGGCGCAACCCCATCTGGAGCGGCTTTCGGCGCAGGTGCACGAATCCAGCTCTGTGTCCGTGCTGGAGGTCCCGGACATCGTGTATGTCGCCCGCGTCGCGGTGTCGCGGATCATGACGGTGAGCATCAATGTCGGCACCCGGTTTCCGGCCTACGCGACGTCGATGGGGCACGTGCTGCTCGCCGACATGACGCCGGTCGAGCTGGAAGCCTTCCTGATCGTCACCGATTTCGAGCGGCTCACCGAGAACACCCTGACCGACCGCGAATCGCTGAACGCCGAGCTGGCCGTCGTCGGCCGTCAAGGGTGGGCCATGGTCGACCAGGAACTCGAGGAAGGACTGCGCTCGGTCGCCGCCCCGATCCGGGACAGCAGAGGACGGGCGGTGGCCGCGATCAACATCTCCACGCACGCCAGCCGTACCTCTGCGGAGACCGCGCGCAACGACCTCGTGCCCCCGTTGCTGGCCACCGCTGCCGCCATCTCGGCCGACCTGCGGCTGACCGCTTCATCCCAGGCCGCACATGGCTGAGATTCAGGCAGCGTATGGCTGAACCGGTCGCCGGGCTGCTCCTCGCCGCCGGTGCGGGGCGGCGGTTCGGCAAGCCGAAGGCGCTTGTCGAGTTCGAAGGTGAAGCGCTGGTGCAGCGAGCCGTCCACACGCTCGCCGAAGCCGGGTGCGAACCCGTGCGGGTGGTGGTCGGGGCGGCCGCGGGCGAGGTTCGTCGGCTGCTGCCGGACCATCTCGAAGTCATCGAGGCGACCCGATGGCGCGAGGGGATGGGGGAATCGCTCGCTGCCGGTCTCGGGCACTTGATCGACCGGGAGACGCGCGCTGTCGCCGTGCTGGTGCACCTGGTCGACCTGCCGTGGGTGCCGCCTGCCGCGCTCCGGCGGGTGCTCGCCGGAGCGGGGGAGGCCACGGTGGCTCGCGCTGCGTATGACGGGGTGCCCGGCCACCCGGTCCTGTTCGGCCGCCGATGGTGGCCGGAGATCGCCGCCGCGGCGACCGGTGACCGTGGTGCCCGCGATTGGCTCAAGCCCCGCACCGACGTACGCCTCGTCGAATGTGGCGACCTGGGTACCGGGCGCGACGTCGACCGCCCGGCAGACCTCGAATGGCCCGGCGCTGCGGAGGACTGACCGGGTCCGCGTCGCTGTCTGGGACGGGTCTCGTCCGGGCTCGTTCCGGCTTGTCCGGTTGGGCATTGGCGGTGCACGGCTGGGCGGGGTCATGGGCGGCGGGCTCTGTGAGGGCATCGGGCTGCGGCGGTGCACGGCGGGTGGGCTGCGTGTCAGTGGGTGCAGTGGCGGGTGTGTTCTGGTGGCGATGCCGGGTGACCGCCTCGTGCGCAGAGTTGATGCCTGGCGGGCGGGGCGGGCTGGACAGTGCTTGGTCAGGCTGGGCTGGGATGCCGCATCAGATTGGGGGTGGGCCGCCGGTGCCTGATGGGGTATGAAGCATCGGACGCCGCACCAGGTTTGGCGGAGGCCGCCGTCACTCGGCGGGTCGGGGCCGGGCTGCTGGTTTCCGGCTGCGCTGAGGTAGAGCGATCCTGCGCTGCGGCGGCGGGCCGGGCCGAGGTGGGTTGGGCCAGGCCGAGCCGGGCGCCGGGCTGGGCCGGGCCAAGTCGGGTTGGGCCGGGCCGGGCCGGCTTGGGGAGGCACACCGGTTCTCGCGCCGAGCCGGGGCCGTTGATGCGCGGCCGGACCGAAGTGCGGCACCATCGGTGCACGGCCGGGTCAGCGTAGGGCAGCACGTCGGCAGCCGGAGAACCCGAGTCTCCCGGCGCTCAGGGGTGGCCGGGCTTGAAACAGCGCCAGGACCCCGTCCGGCCCTACGATCGACGGCGTGACCGCCTCTCCTGCCTCGCCTGAGGAACTGATCGCCGCGCTGGACGGTGTGGGGTATCTCGCCGATGAAGGGGTGGCGACGGCCGGGTTTCTGGCGTTGCGACTGCGGCGGCCGTTGTTCTGCGAGGGGGAGCCGGGGACCGGTAAGACCTCGTTGGCGCTCGCGTTGGCTGATGGGCTCGGGTTGCCGTTGGTCCGGTTGCAGTGTCACGAGGGGATCGACGCTGCGCAGGCGTTGTACGAATGGGATTTTCCGCGCCAGCTGCTCCACCTGCGGGCGCTTGAAGCGGCCGAGGGCGGGCGGCTGGACGCGGACACCGCGGAGCGGTCGCTTTACACCGAGCGGTTCCTGCTGGCCCGGCCGTTGCTGCAGGCGCTGACCAACGCGCCGTGCGTACTGCTGGTGGACGAGATCGACCGCGCGGACGACGAGTTCGAGGCCTTCCTCCTGCAGTTGCTTGACGAATACGCAGTCACGATTCCCGAGTACGGCGAGATCCGTGCCGAGCAACCCCCGCTGGTGGTGCTCACCTCGAACCGCACGCGCGAGGTGCACGACGCGCTCAAACGCCGGTGCCTTTACCACTGGCTGGAGCATCCCGACCTCCCTCGCGAGATCCGGATCCTGCGCCGCCGGGTACCGGGGCTCGGCGAGACGCTCGCCCGGCAGGTCGCCGAGGCGGTGCACCGGCTCCGCGATCTGGAACTGCTGAAACCGCCCGGGACCGCCGAATCGCTGGACTGGGCGCGGGCATTGCTGGCGTTGGACCGCGACGAACTGGACACGGCAACAGCGGCGCGCACGCTTGGCGCGGTGCTCAAGTACAGCGAAGACCTGGATCGGGTACGGGCCAAACTGGACGTTCTGTTTGCCTGAACCGACGGAAAAACGCGTTGACCCGGGTCCGGCGGCTCGGTCATGCTGGACGTGCCCGCAAGCCTGGAGAAATCCCTTCGCCATCCGTTCCTGCCGGAATCGCCGGCAGGGCAAGCACGCTCTTCGCGCCCACCCGGGGGTTCCCGGGTCCGGCCGCCGTGAAGAGCACCTGGTCCGCGCCGCCGTTTCCGCACGGGAACGGCGGCGCGGACCGCCTTTTCCACCACCACCCGGAGCGCAGGCCGGCGATACAGCAGTCCGGCAGTACCGCGACCGGCGACGCTGCGGCGGGGGGTAGGGCAACCTGGGGGACGCGGCAGACCGGCTGCACCGCAGATCGCGGACGCAGCAGACTGGCGGCACCGCAGGCCGGGGACACCGCAGGCCAGGGACACCGAAGATGCAGCACGCCGGGGAGACGGCAGGTCGGTGACGCACAGGCCAGCGACACCGCAGGTCGGCGACACGGCACGCGGGGGACGCGGCAGACCAGGGGGCATTCCAGGTTGGCGGGTAGCAGGCCGGGGGACACCGCCGCAGGAGATGCAGGCCCGGGGGTACGGCAACCCAGAGTCACGGCATGCCAGGGACACCCGCAGACCGGCGGCACAGCAAATCCGACCGGCGGCAAACCTGACGACGGCAGATTGGACCGGAGGCAAACCAGCCGGCCGCAGACCAGACTGGCGGCAGATCAGACCGGCGGTGCAGCAAACGCGCCGACCGCAGACCAGGCTGGCGGCGGACCAGACTGGCGGCAGATCAGACCGGCAGTGCAGCAAACGCGCCGACCGCAGACCAGGCTGGCGGCGGACCAGACTGGCGGCAGACCCAACCAGCAAACCCGACCACCAACAGCCCAGACCGCCGCGCGGCGAACCCGGGACACAATGGAGGCATGGACACCGAACGGGCGGACCCGCTCGCGGGGTTTGCCGGGTTCGCGGCGGCCCTGCGTGTGGCGGGGGTGGCCGTCGACGCGCGTCGGGTGCAGGCCTACCTTGCGGCGGTCGGGCAGGTTGATCTTGCGCAGCCGACGCAGGTTTACTGGGCCGGCCGGCTGACGTTGTGCGCCGATCCGGACGATCTGCCGCGGTACGAGGAGGCGTTCGCGCGGTGGTTCTCCGTCGACGAAGGGCCGTCGAAACAGGGTGGGGCGCCGGTGCCGAGGCGTGCGCGAATCGCGCCGCTCGTGGCCGGTGGGGAAGGGGAGACGGAGGGCGCGGGAGCCGAAGAGCAGCTGCGGGTGGCTGCGAGTGACCATGAAGTCTTGCGCCACCGCGATCTTGCCGAACTCAGCAAAGCCGAGCGTGAGCATTTGCGGGAGCTTCTCGCCACTTTGCGGCCTGAGTTGCCCCGGCGTCGGGCTGCGCGTCGCGTACCCGCGCATCGTGGGCGGCTTGATGCGTCGCGCACGCTGCGGGCGATGCTTGCCGACGGTGGTGAGCCTGTTCGTCTCGCGTATCAGCGTCGTGGCACGCGGCAGCGGCGTGTGGTGTTGTTGATCGACGTCTCCGGTTCGATGAGTCCGTACGCGGACTCCCTGCTGCGCTTCGCGCACGTACTCACCAGAGCAGCGCCGGCAGCGGTCGAAGTGTTCACGTTGGGTACTCGGATGACCCGGGTATCGCGACAGTTGCGTCAGCGCGATCCGGAACTGGCCATGCTCGCCGCGGGTAGCGCAGTGCCCGATTTCGCCGGCGGTACGCGCCTTGGCGAGACGCTGCGCGTTTTTCTCGACCGCTGGGGACAGCGTGGCGTCGCGCGACGCGCAGTGGTCGCCATATTCTCCGACGGCTGGGAGCGGGGCGACCTACGGCTGCTGTCGGATCAGCTCGGCAGGTTACGCCGCCTGGCGCACGCCGTATTCTGGGTGAATCCCCATGCGGGGAAGGAGGGCTACGCGCCGGTCCAGTCCGGTATCGTCGCCGCCCTTCCCCATATCGATCGGTTATTGGCCGGGCACAGCCTGGTGACGTTGGAACAACTGCTTCGGGAGATGGCCGATGCGTGACGTACTCGACGACGTGTATCGCCGCTGGCAGGCAGGAGAAACCGTCGGCCTCGGGACGGTGGTGGCCACGTTCTCGTCGGCGCCGCGTGCGCCGGGCGCTTCGATGGTGGTCGCGCCGGACGGCACGGTGGCCGGCAGCGTGTCCGGTGGTTGTGTCGAAGGCGCGGTGTACGAGCTGGCGCGGGAAGTGGTCGCCGAGCGAAAGCCGGTGCTGCAGCGTTACGGCGTCACCGACGACGACGCCTTCGCGGTCGGGTTGACGTGCGGCGGCATCATCGACATCTTCGTCGAGCCGGTGGACCGCGCATCGATGCCGGAGCTGGGCCAGGTGGTCGAATCGGTGCGCGCGGGCGAGCCGGTCGCCGTGGTCACTGTGATCGAGCACGAATCGGCCGGGCTGGTCGGCGAGCGCCTGATCGTCTGGCCGGACAGGGTCGAAGGTTCGCTCGGTTCGTCCAGGATGGACGACGCGGTCTCGGACGACGCGCGCGGCCTGCTCGCGTCGGGGCGCACCGGCACGCTGCACTACGGCCCGGACGGCCAGCGCCGCGGTGAAGGAATGGCGGTGTTCGTGAATTCGTTCGAACCGCCGCCGCGGCTGCTTGTGTTCGGCGCGATCGACTTCGCCGCCGCGATGGCCCGGATGGGTGCCTACCTGGGTTACCAGGTGACGGTGTGCGACGCGCGTCCGGTTTTCGCTACCAGCAGCCGTTTCCCGGATGCGCACGAGGTCGTGGTCGACTGGCCGCACCGCTATCTGACGGCCGAGGCAGAAGCGGGCCGGATCGACGCGCGCACCGCGATCGCGGTGCTCACCCACGACCCGAAGTTCGACGTGCCGCTGCTGGAAGTGGCGCTGCGGCTGGAGGTCGGTTACGTCGGCGCGATGGGCTCGCGCAAAACCCACGACGATCGGTTCGCCCGGCTGCGCGAAGCAGGCATCACCGAGTCCGAATTGGAGCGATTGTCCTCGCCGATCGGCCTCGACCTCGGCGCGCGCACGCCGGAGGAGACCGCGGTGTCCATCGCCGCGGAGATCATCGCGCTGCGCTGGAGCGGCACCGGGCGCAGGCTGGCCGCGTTGAACGGGCGCATCCACAACTGAGGCGGAAGCGCCGGCGGGTGATGGTTGAGGTGCTGTGAAGGGTCCCTTCACGGTCTCTTGGTCCGTGAAGGGACCCTTCACGGCCTTCAGGGCATAGGTGGGGGCCGGAAAAATCACCCATCCGAAGTGCCGTATCCGCGGCGTTCCACCGCGATTGCCGGCGCAGATGCGGAATCGGCTGGGCGGCGGGGGACATCAGGACTTGTCCGCGCGCGGAAGGAGTAGCAGGCTCGGATGTGAGGCCGATCACCATCGCGCCTGGCCGTTCCCGAACCGGCCCGCCGGCGTTGCCGAGACCTGGCGGGCATTCGCTCTTGGAGGCCTTTGATGCGCATCACCGTCACTGTCGACGGCTCGAAGTACACCGACGACGTAGAGCCGCGCATGCTTCTCGTCCACTATCTGCGGGAGCGAGCCGGAAAGGTGGGCACCGTCGTCGGCTGCGACACCAGCAACTGCGGCGCCTGCACGGTGCACCTGGACGGGCACAGCGTGAAGTCCTGTTCGGTCCTCGCGGTGCAGGCCGACGGCTGCGAGGTCACCACCGTCGAAGGGCTCTCCCGGGACGGCCGGCTGCATCCGGTCCAGCAGGCGTTCCACGACAATCACGCGCTGCAGTGCGGATTCTGCACACCGGGCATGATCATGCAGTCGATCGATCTGCTGGCGGACAATCCGGATCCGGACGAACAGGCGATCCGCGAAGGGCTCGAGGGCAACCTCTGCCGCTGCACGGGCTACCAGAACATCGTGCGCGCGGTCCGGGACGCGGCGGACCACATGAGCCCGGGCGCCGGTCCCGAGGCCGAACAGATCAAGCACGTCGGCGTGGGTGGTGAATGATGACCGCGACCGTGGAACCCGAGGTCGGCAAGGCTCGCCGCCGCAAGGAGGACGAACGGCTGATCACCGGCCGCACGCGCTGGACCGACAACATCGCGTTGCCCGGCATGCTGCACCTGGCCGTGCTCCGCAGCCCGTTGGCGCACGCGAGGATCACCGCGATCGACACGTCCGGGGCGAAGGAATTCCCGGGCGTGATCGCCGTCTACACCGCGGCCGATCTCGATCCCGAGGGCAGCATCGGCATGCCGTGCGCGTGGCCGGTCACCCCGGACATGGCCGCGCCGCGGCGTCCGGTGCTCGCCGCCGAGCGGGTGAACTTCGCCGGGGAGGGTGTGGCCGTGGTGGTCGCCCGGTCCGCCGCCGAGGCGCACGACGCGCTCGAAGCGATCGAGGTCGACTACGACGAGTTGCCGCCGGTGCTGGACATGGAGGCGGCGCTGGCCGAGGGCGCGCCGCTGGTGCACGAGGAGCTGGGCAGCAACAAGAACGCGGTCTGGGTCTTCGATTCGGCCGGCGCGGGCACCGGCGGGGACGTCGAGCAGGCGCTCGCGTCCTCGGAAATCGTGCTGAAGCGCCGGTTCCGCCAGCAGCGGCTGGTGCCCGCGTTCATGGAGCCGCGCGCGTGCGTGGTCGATCCGACCGGCCCCCAGCTCACCCTGTGGTCGGCCACCCAGGTGCCGCACATCCTGCGGGTGATGGCCGCGCTGACGCTCGGCATCCCGGAGCACAGGCTGCGCGTGATCGCCCCGGACGTGGGCGGCGGCTTCGGTGGCAAGATCGCCGTGCTGCCCGAGGAGATGATGGCGCTGCTCATCGCGGGCAAGCTCGGGAAACCGGTGAAGTGGAACGAATCCCGGTCCGAGACGATGCTCGCCGCGCACCACGGGCGGGACCAGATCCAGGACATCACCGTGTCCGCGAACGCCGACGGCACGCTCACCGGGCTGAAGGTCGAGCTGCTGGCCAACCTCGGCGCCTACAACGGACTGGTCGGGCCGGGTGTGCCGATCCTCGGCGCGTTCATGTTCAACGCCATCTACAAGATCCCGGCCTATCATTTCGCCTGCACCAACGTGTTCACCACGACCACGCTCACCGACGCCTACCGCGGCGCCGGACGGCCGGAGGCGACGTTCGCGATCGAGCGGATCATCGACGAGCTGGCCGACGAGCTGGGCATGGATCCACTGGAACTGCGGGAAAAGAACTGGATCCGGCACGAGGAGTTCCCGTACACCACGGTGGCCGGGCTGACCTACGACTCCGGCAACTACGAGGCGGCCACGGCGAAGGCGAAGGAGCTGTTCGGCTACGACGCGCTGCGCCGGGAGCAGGCCCAGCGGCGCGCGGCGAACGACCCGGTACAGCTGGGCATCGGGGTCTCCACGTTCACCGAGATGTGCGGGCTGGCGCCCTCGCGGGTGCTCGGCTCGCTCGACTACGGGGCAGGCGGCTGGGAATACGCCTCGCTGCGGATGCTGCCCACCGGCAAGGTCGAGGTCACCACCGGCGCTTCGGCGCACGGGCAGGGGCACGAGACCGCGTGGAGCCAGATCGTCGCCGATCAGCTGGGCGTGCCGTTCGAGGACGTCGAGGTGCTGCACGGGGACACCCAGTCCGCGCACAAGGGCATGGACACCTACGGCTCCCGGTCGCTGGTGGTCGGCGGGATCGCGATCGTCAAGGCCGCGGAGAAGGTCGTCGCCAAAGCCCGGCCGATCGCCGCGCACCTGCTGGAGTGTGCGGAGGACGACCTGGAGTTCGCCGGCGGCAGGTTCGTGGTGAAGGGCACCGACTCGGCGACCACGATCCAGGACATCGCACTCGCGGTGTTCGCCGCGCACAATCTGCCGGACGGCGTCGAACCCTCCCTGGATTCGGACGCGACCTTCGACCCGGAGAATTTCTCGTTCCCCCATGGTACACACCTGTGTGCGGCCGAGGTGGACACCGAGACCGGCCGGGTTTCGCTGCGCTCGTACGTGTGCGTGGACGACATCGGCAAAGTGGTCAACCCCCTGATCGTGGAAGGTCAGGTGCACGGCGGGCTCGCGCAGGGCATCGCGCAGGCGTTGTACGAGGAGGCAGTGCACGACGAGAGCGGCACGCTGACCACCGGTACATTCGCCGACTACCTGCTGCCTTCGGCGGCGGACCTGCCGTCGTTCACCACGGCGCGCACCGAGACGCCGTCGACCACGAATCCCTTGGGCGCCAAGGGAGTGGGTGAAGCGGGCACGATCGCGTCCACGCCCGCGGTGGTCAACGCCGTGGTCGACGCGGTGCGGCAGTTCGGCGTGGACGACATCGAAATGCCGCTCTCGCCGATGCGCGTGTGGCGCGCCGTGCAGTCCGGTACCGCTTCGAACGACGGAGGTGCCCAGTGATCCCGGCCCCGTTCGACTACGTCGCTCCGTCCAGTGTGGACGAAGCAGTGCAGGCGCTCGCCGCCGCGGGTGAGGATGCGAAGGTGCTGGCCGGCGGGCAGAGCCTGTTGCCGGTGCTGCGGATGCGGCTCGCCGCACCGTCCACAGTGGTCGATCTGGGCAAGATCGCCGAGCTGCGGGGCGTGCGCGAGGAAGAGGGCACGCTGGTGGTCGGTGCGATGACCACGCACTACGACGTGCAGCGCGATCCGCTGGTCGCCGAGCACGCGGCGCTGGTCAAGGAGGCCACGGACACCGTCGCCGACCCGCAGGTGCGCCACCGCGGCACGTTCGGCGGGTCGATCGCGCACGCGGATCCGGCGGGTGACCTGCTGGCCCCGGTCCTGGCGCTGGACGGCGTACTGGTGATCGCCGGACCGGGCGGCCGGCGGACGATGCCCGCCGCGGAGTTCTTCCAGGACTACTTCACCACGGCGCTGGCTCCGGACGAACTGCTCGTCGAGGTGCGGCTGCCCAAGCACACCGGTTGGCGTGCGCATTACGAAAAGTTCAACCGGGTGGCGCAAGCCTGGTCGATGTGCGCGGTGGCGGCGACGGTACGCACCGAGGGCGGCGTGATCGAGGAGGCCCGGATCGCGCTCACCAACATGGGTGCGACACCGGTTCGGGCGACGGCGGTCGAGCGGGCGCTGCTCGGTGCTCCGGCGAACGCGGAAACGATCCGGGCGGCCGCCGCACACGCGGCCGAGGGCACCAGTCCGGCCCCGGACGGCAACTCCGATGTCGCCTACCGGCAACACCTCGCTCGGGTCCTCACCGGACGGGCGATCACCGCCGCCGTCGGCTGATCCGGTGGCGGCCGGGGCGTCGCGTCGTATGGTGGAGGGATCTGCCCGGCGTTGCGCAGGAGAGGAGGTCGGCCCGTGCGGCTCGACCACGAATTCACCGTGCCCGCCCCGTTCGAGGAGGTCTGGCAGGCCGTCCTCGATCCCGCGCGGGTCGCGCCGTGTCTGCCCGGTGCCTCCCTGACCAAGGTGGAGGGGGATTCCTTCGCCGGTACGGTGAAGGTGAAAATGGGGCCGATCTCGTTGCTGTACAAGGGGAACGGCGAGTACCTGGAAAAGGGCGAAGCGGCCGGCAAGGTGGTCATCAAGGCCTCCGGCAAGGATTCCCGCGGCGCCGGCACGGCGGCGGCCACGGTGACGCTGACCCTGACCGGCCAGCCCGGCGGTGCCACGCACGGGGCGGTTGCCACCGAACTGGCCATCACCGGGCGGCCGGCGCAGTTCGGCCGCGGCATGATCTCGGAGGTGGGCGGGCGGATTCTGGATACGTTCGCGGTGAATCTGGCCCGGTCGCTGGCGGAGACCGCGGTGGGTCCGGCTGGCTCGACTGGTTCGGCGGCTCCGGGGGAGACCGCGGCGGCCGATGAGGCGGAGCGGGCTGCGGCTGCGGGTGGGGCTGGTGTGAGCGATGGGGCTGCTGAGGCTGAGGCGACAGCGACGGGTCAGGTCGGTGTGACTGGTGGGGTTGCAGAGTCTGGCGGCGTGGTGGGGTCTGGTGGGGCTGCGGCGATGGGTAAGGCTGCTGTGACTGGCGGGACTGGTAGTGCTGCAGAGTCTGGCGGTACGGCTGGGACTGGGAGTGCGGCTGGGGGTGTGGGTGGGACTGGGAGTGCGGCTGGGGACGCAGGTGTGGCTGGGAGCGTGGGTGCGGGCGGGGCTGGTCCTGACCGTGTGGGTGAGTCCGGGTCCGGTACGGAGGCCGGCACTGCCGGTGCCGGTGAGGCCGGAGGATCCGGATCCTCGGGAAAGCCTCGGTTGCGCAGCGTCCCCGCGGGTGGTGCGACCGGTGAGGCGGAGCCGATCGATCTGCTCGACTACGCCGGCCGGTCCGTGGCCAAGCGGGTGATCCCGGTCGTCGGGGGTGCGGTGGTGCTGGCCGTGGTGCTGGCGATCGTTCGCCGGGTGCGGCGTCGTTGAACGCTTGAACGCTGTCGTGGAGGGCTTCGCCGGGCCTCGAATGCCTCGCTCGGTTCGTGGTGAAACGGGTGATAACGGTCGTCGGCTGCCGGGGTGGAGCGGTGATGCCGGTCGCTGGGGCCGGCGATCGCGTTACTGCGTCACTGAACGCTGTATCGACGAGTCGCGGCAGGTCTGGACAGGCCTGCCGCTGTCCGCGGGGTGAGTGCCGATCAGCGGCCGAAGCCAGTCCATAGTGGACTGCGGCAGGTTCGGCGCGCCAGCCGTGAACCTGGACCGGATCCGGCCCGCGTCGGCAGCGGGACTGGACCAGGCCTGGTTCGCGGTGGCGGTGAATCTGGACCGGATCCGGCCCGCGTCGGCAGCGGGACTGGACCAGGCTCGGTTCGCGGCGACGGTGAAACCAGCCCGGATTCGGTCCGCGTCAGCAGCCGAACCGGACCGAGTCCGGGCTGGGTCAGCCTGCTCCGCGCCGGTTCCGGAGCATCCGCAGCACGCGGCGCAGTTGCGGCCGCGACGGCAGGTAGTACCCGAAGAACAGCGCGCGGGAAAGCCACGCCGGGCGACCGTGGAACGACATGCCCCAGGCTTCGAGGACGGCGTGCCCGCGGCCGAAACCGGCGGTCACCCCGACGCTCTTCCAGGTGAACTCCCGTTGCGTCCGGCCCTGGACGGCGCGGGCGATGTTGCGGCCGATCCAGCTGCCCTGGCCGATGGCCCAGGCGGCGTCGACGGGGCAGGTCTGTCCGGAGGCGAGCGGGATCGACGCGGCGTCACCACCACACCAGATGTTCGGCGCGATCTGCAGCAGCCGGTCGGTCCGCAGGGCACCCCGGGAATCGACCGGCAGGTCGTCGAGGCCGGGCAGCGGACGTGGGCGGTGGCCGACTGCGGCGACGACCGTCGCGGTGGGCAGCCACCGGCCGTCGTCCAGTTTCACGCCGTCCGGAGCCACGGAGACCACGCGCGCGGGAGCGATCAGGGCGACTCCGTTGGCCCGCATTTCCTTGCGGACATGCGCGCGAAGCTTGGGCGGCAGCTCCCGGGCGATGTGTTCCGTCGCACTGACAAGCACGACCTTGGCAAGCTCGTGCCCGCCCGCGGCCGCGCGGGACATTCGCTGGGCGATCGCGACGGACGTTTCGACGCCGGCCAGCCCGCCTCCGGCCACCACCACCGACAGCAAGGCTTTGCGCTGCTCCGGTGACGAGGACTCCAAAGGCTCCGCAAGGCACCGGTCGAGCTGGGTCACGAGCGCCTCGGTCCGGCCGGCCGCGCGCAGCCGGAAGGCGTGTTCCTGCATCCCTTCGACACTGTCGACGTTCTCGTACTGTCCCGTGCCCACGACGAGGTAGTCGTAGTGCAGGGTCTCCGTCGCCCCGTCGGTCAGGGAGACTTCGACGGTCTGCGCGTCGCGGTCCACCCGCTGGGCGAGGCCCCGGACATGCCGTGCGCCCGGCATCGCTTCGGCGATCGGGCTGAGCTGGGCCTGCGGCGGCAGCTCGCCGGACAGTACCTCGCCGGTCCAGCCGTGGAAGGCGTGCGCGTCCGCGGGCGCCACCACGGTGAAATCGACCTCGCGGCCGAGCTTGCGCTTGAGCGCGCGATGCGCCCAGATCGACAGATATCCCGCGCCGAGCAGGAGAACTCGGTGGCGTCCGTGTGTTCGGGTCATCCCCGGCCTTCCAGCGCTCGACGGTTATTTGATCTCGCGATGTGAGCGTAATGCGGCAAAGAGCAACGTTCCCCTCATCGCGGCGTTGTGTGGACATTCGGCCCGCCGGTCGGGGGAAATACGGGAAATACCCGGCACCGAAAGTTGTTGAACGTTTCATGACTGTTGCGGATCACGCTGCGGACGTCGTGGTGATCGGGGCCGGCCAGGCCGGGCTTTCGGCGGCGTATCACCTGCGCCGCGCGGGTTTCGCCAACGACAGCGGGTTCGTCGTGCTCGACCACGGCAAATGCGCCGGTGGAGCTTGGCAGTACCGGTGGCCGTCACTGGTACTGGGCAAGGTGCACGGCATCCATGACTTGCCCGGGATGGCTTTCGGCATGCCTGACGTGACGCGCCCGGCGAGCGAAGTCGTCTCGGAGTATTTCGCTCGCTTCGAGCGCACCTTCGACCTACCGGTGCGCCGTCCGGCCGACGTTACTGCCGTACGTCGCGCGGGGGAGCGGCTGATGGTCGAAACGCCTGCGGAGACTTGGGAAGCGCGCGCGGTGATCAGCGCGACCGGGACGTGGGACCGTCCGTTCCTTCCGTACTACCCGGGTAGTTTCGCCGGGCGGCAGCTGCACACCGCCGACTACCGCGGCGCCGAGGAGTTTCGCGGGCGCCGCGTGGTCGTCGTCGGCGGTGGTGCGTCGGCGGTGCAGCTGCAGATGGAGATCGCGCCCGTTGCCCAGTCGGTCACTTGGGTCACGCGTCGTCCGCCGGTGTGGCGTGACGAACCGTTCAGCGAGAACTGGGGACGGCACGCGGTGGCGAAGGTGGAACGCCGTGTACGCGAAGGACTTCCACCGGAGAGTGTGGTGAGCGTGACCGACTTGGCGGTGACGGCCGAGGTCCGCGCGGCCCGCACCGCCGGTTATCTCGACCGTCAGCCGATGTTCGATCGCCTTGTCCCCGAAGGCGTCGTATGGTCCGACGGCCGCTTCGCGCCCGCCGACATCATCCTGTGGGCTACCGGTTTCCGCGCTTCGATCGACCACCTCGCGCCGCTGCACCTGCGTACGCGCGGCGGTGGGATTCGGCTCGACGGCACGCGGGTGCTCGCCGAACCGCGGCTGCACCTGGTCGGGTACGGCCCCTCGGCGAGCACCATCGGCGCTAATCGCGCCGGTCGTGCCGCGGTGCGTGAAATCGGGCGGCTGCTGGGGAAATGACCCCGGTCAGCAGCCCTTGAAGTGACGATCGGCGGACCAGCCCGTGTTCGCCCAGGTGTCCGGCGCCGCCGGGTGGAAGCCGGGATACTGCTTGGTCAGTTCCGTGAGCAGCCACTGGGTGAACCGCGCCGCGCCCTGCGGGCAGGTGTGGACGCCGTCCGAGCTGCGGTCGGCCTTGCCCCCCTTGTTCTGCTCGTACTGCGAACCCCAGACCGGGCTCGCGTCCAGCGCGACGGCCTGGCCGCCGGAACCGTCCGCGACCGTGCGGGCCACCTCGGTGGTCTGCGCCAGCTCGGTCATGTGGTCCTTGTAGAAGTCGTCGGCCTTGATCGGCGGCATGGTCACGAACATCGTCTTGGCGCCGGCATTGCGGGCGGTGGTCACCAGCTTCTCGTAGCCTGCCTGCTGGTCCTGTTTGCTGCCCCAGTCGTAGCTGGTGGACTGGTAAATCACCAGGCCCGGCTTCGCCGAGGAGATCTTCTTCTCGATGTCCGGCCAGCTCTCCTCCGAGGACGGGCCGACCACGTTGCCGCCGCCCTCCGTCGCGATCGATTCGAACTCGGCACCGGTGGCCTTGAACGCGGCGCTCATCGGCAGGGCTTCCCCGACCGCGACCGAGTCGCCGAGGAAGAGCGTCTTCGGCAGGCTGGAGCCGCGGCCGCCCTCGGCGGTGGAGGTCTGGGAACACGCGGTGAGCAGCAGCCCGGCGAGGGCGAGTACGAGCATTCGAGGCTTGATCATGACCATCACGGTGCCGGGCGTGCGTCCCGGCCTGCCCTCCGCGATGTCCCGGTTCTGTCGCAAGCCCCTCGAACCCCCGCCTGCTCGCGGCGAGCCGGGCGGGCATTGTCCATACTGGACCGGTGGTGGCGATATTGCTCATCGAGGACGATCCATTGGTGCGGCGCGGGCTGGAACTCGCGCTGTCCCGGCACGGACACGTCGTGCGCACCGCGGAGACCGGGGAGGCCGGCCTCGACGCGTTCGTCGCCGCGACCCCGGACCTGGTGGTACTCGATCTGATGCTCCCGGGCATCGACGGGTTCGAGGTGTGCCGCCGGATCCGCCGCGCCGGCGACGTCCCGGTCATCATGCTCACCGCGCGCGGTGACGACTTCGACGTCGTCGGCGGGCTGGCCGCCGGTGCCGACGACTACGTGATCAAACCGGCCCAGCCCACGGTGCTGGACGCGCGGATCCGCGCGGTGCTGCGCCGGACGCAAGGCAGCGGCGAGGGCGTCCGCATGCACGGCGACCTGCGGATCGACACCGCCTCGCTGACCGTTTCACTGTGTGGCGAGCAGGTGCCGCTCACGCCGACCGAACTGCGTTTGCTGCTCACCGTCTCCCGGGGCCCCGGCCGGGTGTTCTCCCGCCAGCAGCTGCTGGAGGAGGTCTGGGAGCACGATTATCTGGGCACCGACCGGCGGCGCCTGGACGTGGTCGTGGCCAACCTCGTCGGCAACGCGCTGCGCCACGGTGCCCCGCCGGTGGCGGTGCGGGTCTCGGCCCCGGGCGAGAAGGTCCGGATCGAGGTCACCGATCACGGTCCGGGCCTGTCCGAGGAGGTGCTGCCGCACGTGTTCGACCGGTTCTACAAGGCCGACGCGGCGCGGGTGCGCACGCCCGGCAGCGGGCTGGGGCTGGCGATCGCGCTGGAGAACGTCCGGTTGCACGGTGGCACGCTCATCGCGGAGAACACCGGGAGCGGCGCCCGGTTCGTGCTGGAACTGCCGAGGGAGAACCGGTGAAACGGGTCTGGCCACTGCTGCTCGTCCTGCTGCTGGCTGGCTGCGGGGTCGAGCCCGCCGGTCCGGCGCCGGGAGGGGAGGCGCCGACCGGGGTGGCCCCGGGGGTCACGTTGTACCTCGTGGACGAGCACCAGCAGCTCCAGCCGGACCTGCGCCTGGGCGGACAGCTCGGCACCATCTCGGACGCGCTGGCCCTGCTGCTGAATCCCGGTCGCCGCACGTCATCGGGCCTGCATACGGAGATCGCGGACATTTCGGGTCCCCAGTCCCGGGTGACCATGGCGCCGGGCCTGATCCAGATCTCGGTGCCGTTGACCGTGCAGAACCTCTCGCCGCTCGGCATCGACCAGATCGTCTGCACCGCGCTCGGCGTGTATGTCCAGAGCGGCGGGCCGCGCACGACCGAGGTGCAGGTGAGTTTCATCCAGCCCACCCCGGCCTCGGACGTGCGGCGGACCTGCCCGCTGATCAGCCCAGGCCGCTGAGGTCGATCCCGGGTGCCGGGGGCTCCGGCACGAGCACCCACACCAGGATGAGGGCCACCGTCGCGGCTGCGAACGTCATTACGCCGGGGCGGCCTTTCGCCCAGCGCGCGCGGAATCGGATCGGGTCTTCGACGAAGTACTTCGACAGCGCGGCCAGTGCGATCGACACGGCGATGACCACCACTGTCCGCAGCCAGCCGTCGAGCCCGATCCTCTCCGGCGAGAGGAGCACGTACACCGGCCAGTGCCACAGGTACAGGCTGTAGGAGATCCGCCCGAGCCACCGCAGGGGACGGGCGGCGAAGGCTTTGGACACCAGCGCCCGCGGCTGGAGTGCGACCAGGCCGATCAACAGGGCCGCGGCGAGCGAGTGCGCGAAGAGACCGCCGGTGTAGAGCCATCCGGAAGTGGTTCCGTCCGCGAAGGCCCACAGCGTCGCCATGCCGATGACCAGCAGTGGGAGCGCGAAGCGGCCCCATCGTCCGGCGCGCAGCGGCACGACTGCGACGGCGGCGCCCAGCAGCAGCGAGAACGCACGGGTGTCGGTGCCGGTGTAGACCCGCGTCGGATCCGCCGGGTCGACGAGCAGGACCATCAGCACCAGCGACGCGACCGAGGCCACCATCGCGACCGTCGCGATCCGGGGGGCTACCCGCCGTGTGAATGCGGCGATGATCAGCACGACCACCGGCCACACCACGTAGAACTGTTCTTCGACGGCGATGCTCCACAAGTGCTCGAACACCCGGCTCGGCCCGAACCGGTCCCAGTAGGTCGCGGATTCGGCGAGCAGATGCCAGTTGACGAGGTTCGCCTGCACCCACGGCCCGTCGGACAGCGTCGAACGCACCATGGTCGGGTCCGCGACCAGCCGCACCACCACGGTGACCACCGCGAGCAGCACCGCCAGCGCCGGGAAGAGACGGCGGATCCGCCTGCCCCAGAAGGACATCAGCGAGACCCGGCCGGTGGCCTGGACCTCGCGCAGCAGCAGTCCGGTGATGAGATACCCGGAGAGCGCGAAGAACAGGTCCACGCCGAGGAAGCCGCCGGGCAGATTTCCGGTGTGGAACACCAGCACGCCGAAGATCGCGACCCCGCGGATCCCGTCGAGCGCGGGGAGATGCGGGGCGGCGCGGTGGATCGGCCTGGTCATCTCGCCGACGGAGGGGAGATGCGCCTCGGTGCCCGGCCTCGGCAGGTACGCGGGCATCGGCATGGTGGGTGGCTCGGCGTCCGGCATGGCTTCGAGGGTGGGGTGCCGCGGTGGCGGAGCCGTCCTCGTCAGGTCGCAGTTGTGTCGTGACCGGCTCGGCACACGTCTCGACCCCATGCAGGCGATCAGGCGGAGCGCCGCGCGCTCCTACTTCCGGCCCAGTCCGGCGGTGATCCTGGTCAGATAGGCGAGGCTGGTGGCGACGTCCCGTCCCGGCCGGTCCGCGGGGCTGCCTTCGCCGAGCGCGGTGTCCTGCTCCAGCACGTACCACCCGTCGTAGCCCGCTTCGTCGACGAAACGGACCACCGCCTCGATGTCCACATCGCCCTCGCCGAGCGGGACGTAGAGGCCCCGGCCGACGGCCTCGGCGTAGGGGAGTTCGCCCGCTCGCACGGCCGCGGCCAGCTCGCCGCGCACGTCTTTGAGGTGCAGATGGCCCACTCGTGACGGGTGTCTGCGCGCGAGCGCGACCGGGTCGGTGCCGCCGATCAGCAGGTGCCCGGTGTCCAGGCACAGCGGCAGAGCCGAATCGGCGAGGAACCGCTCCACCTCGGCTTCGGTCTCCACGTGCGTGCCGATGTGCGGGTGCAGCACGGTCTTCACACCGTGGCCCGTGGCCAGCTCCGCGATCCGCGCCGCTGTCGTGACCAAAGTGGACCATTCGGCCTCGTCGAGCGCGGGCCGTTCGTCGTAACCGGCCAGCCCGGTCGCCGCGGCGAGCACGAGCACTTCGGCCCCGCACGCGGCGAACAGCGCGGCGGACCCGGCCGCTTCGGCGAGGGCGGCGTCGGGGTCCCGGTGCAGCGTGACCGCGAGGAATCCGCCGGCCAGCTCCAGCCGGTGCCCGCCGAGCAGGGCCTTGAGCTCGCCCGGATCGCGGGGCAGGTAGCCCGGCGGGCCGAGTTCGGTCGCGGTGATGCCGAGCCCGGCCATCTCGCCGAGCACCGCCGGGGCATCGAGCACACGGCCCCAGCCGGGCACCTCGCACACCCCCCACGAGATCGGCGCGGCCGCGACCCGCAGCTTCCGCGCGGTCGTCATGAATCCCTTTCCACCGCACGGGATCGGCCGGACGTGCGATTGATTAGAGCGCTCCAATCTTGTAGCGTCCGGAACCGCGAGTCAAGGGCCGGTTCGCCTTCGGAAGATCCAGCCGGGAGGCCGCGGATGGGGAAACCCACGATGGAGGACGTCGCCGCGCGCGCCGGCGTCTCCCGTGCGCTGGTCTCACTGGTGATGCGCGACTCACCGAAGGTCTCCGCGCGAAGGCGTGCCGCGGTGCTCGCCGCGGCCGGGGAACTCGGGTACTCGCCGCACGTCATGGCCCGCTCGCTGGCGAGCCGGACGTCCACTGTGGTCGGTGTGCTGGTCAACGATCTGCGCAACGCGTTCTTCGCGGACGTGGTCGAGGGCCTGGACGCGGCTGCCCGGGCGGCCGGGTTCGAACTCATCCTCACCACCGGCGGCCGGGTGCCCGCGCGTGAGCAGGCCGCGTTGCGCAGCCTTCTTTCCTTCCGCCCGGCGGGAATCGTGCTGCTGTCGCCGGTGGTTCCGGCCGCCGCCATCGAAGCCGCCGCCCGCCAGTGCCCGGTGGCGCTCGTCTCGCGCACCTCACGTTCGCGTGGTGTGGACACGGTGAATGACGACGGGGAGGCCGGTTCGGCGCTGGCGGTGGAGCATCTCGTGCGCCGGGGCCACCGCCGCATCGCGCATCTGGACGGCGGGGGCGCGGCCGGTGCCGCCGCTCGCCGCCGTGGGTTCCAGCGGGCCATGCGCGGGCATGGGCTGGAGCCGATCGTGGTGCGCGTGGTGCGCAGCGAGCACACCGACACCGCGGGGGAGAAGGCGGTGCAGGAGCTGCTTTCCCGCTACCCGGGAGCGGCTTTGCCGACCGCGCTGGTGGCGGGCAACGACTTCAACGCGGTCGGGGCGATCTCCGCGCTGGCCGAACACGGATTGCGGGTGCCGGAGGACATCTCGGTGGTGGGCTACGACAACACGTCGCTGGCCGCGCTTCGGCACCTGTGTCTGACCACAGTGGACCAGCCGCGCACGGAAATGGGCAGGCTCGCCCTGGAGACCCTGCTGGAACGGGTGCGCGGCGAGCGGACCGAGCCGGTGCGGCACCTGCTGCACCCGTCACTGGTGGTGCGCGACACCACCGCGGACCACGATCGGACGGGACGAGGATGAGGGTGGGACTGGCGGGCACCGGGCGGATCGGTGCCGCCCACGCGGAAACGCTGCGCGGCTTCGCCGAGGTGTCCTCGGTGGTGGTGGCCGACGTCGACACCGCGCGGGCGCAGGCGACCGCGGCCGCGCTCGGCGTGGCAGCGGCAGACGGGCTCGACGCACTGTTCGATGCCGGGCTCGACGGGCTGGTGATCACCGCGGCCACCGATGCGCATCCGGAGCTGATCATCCGCGCGGTCGACGCCGGGATCCCGGTGTTCTGCGAAAAGCCGGTCGCCTCGGACATCGCCGGCACCCGCGCGGTGCTCGACCGGGTCGCCGATGCCGGAGTGCCGGTGCAGATCGGTTTCCAGCGCCGGTTCGATGCGGGATACCAGGCCGCGAAGGCCGCCGTGGACAGCGGTGAGCTGGGCTGGCTGCACTCGGTACGGGCGACCACTTTGGACCCTGCGCCGCCACCCGTGGAGTACGTGCCGCGGTCCGGCGGCCTGTTCCGCGACTGCGGGGTGCACGACTTCGACATCATCCGCTGGGTCACCGGCCGGGAAGTGACCGAGGTCTATGCGGTGGGGCGCAACAAAGGCGAGCGGTTCTTCACCGACGCCGACGACGTGGACACGGCCGCGGTCATGCTGACTCTCGACGACGACACGCTCGCCACCGTCTCCCTGACCCGGTACAACGGCGCGGGATACGACGTACGGTTCGAAGCTTTGGGCTCGGCCGGAAACGCGGTGGTCGGTCTCGACGATCATGCTCCACTTCGCACAGTCGAGCCGGGGGTGGCGCCGCTGCCCGGCCCGCCGTACCCCGGCTTCATGACACGGTTTCGCGCGGCCTATACCGCGGAGCTGCGGGTATTCCTGGAGGTCGCGGCCGGTACCCGGCCGAGCCCGGCCGGGGTCGCGGACGCGCTCGAAGCGTTCCGCGTCGCCGAAGCCTGCGAGCTGTCCCGCCGGGAGCGCCGTCCGGTGGGTCCGGCCGAACTCCGGGCGTGCCCGTGACCAGGTGGTAAGCAGGATTATCAGGTGGCATCCGGGTGCACGCTGTGCCAAGCTGCAGGGCGTGCCTGTCGCCGGAGGGTCCGAGATCGTGTTGATTCCGCTGGACGAGCCGGGGCTCGGGCGGCTGCTGGAACTCGCGGCCGCCGAAGCGGATCCGCTCGAGGTGATGCCCCCGGTGACCGGTCCGGCCGGCTGGACCGATCAGCGGCGCGCGGCGTTCCTGGCCTTCCACCGCCGCCGGTCGCTCGACCCGGACACCGCCATCGAAAGCACCTGGGTGATCGAAGTGGACGGGCGCACGGCCGGCGCGGCCCGGCTCAAACCGGTGTCCGGCCCGTCCGCGCTGGAGGTCGAGGCGGGCGTGTGGCTGGCCCGATCGGTACGCGGGCACGGCATCGGCCGCCGGGTGACCGAGGTCCTGCTCGAATCCGCGCGGGACGGCGGCAGTGCCCGGTTCGTGGTCGCCACGACCACGGTGGACAACGCCGCCGCCCGCCGGCTGCTCACCGGGACCGGCGCGGACCTGGACGTGCACGGCGGCAGCGTCGACGCCCGGCTGGAACTCTGAGCCCGTCTGGGAACTCTGACGGGATGTCGCGGGCACTCAGCACGGTGCGGCGGCCGTCCGGATAGGACAGTTCAGCCGCACGTCCTGGTGCGCGGAACCGACCAGCCGCGTCCCGTCGCGGACGTAGGGTAAGTCCGGGGTGCCGCGCATCTCGTCCGGCTGGTCCGCCCTCGGCTTCCGACCGCCGAGAATTCTGCTGAACCGAATTGCACGCTCCGTCCACGCTCGACTACGCAGTGCCGGGCTTGTCACCGCGGCGTTATCTTCCGTGCTGAGCTGCGGTGATCGGGTCGAGAGCGGACCGCCGTGGCCGGGATCACCGCGCGTCAAGATCGCGTAAACACGTCCGGGACCGCGCGTCAAGGAGGTGTCAGCCGGAGGCCGCCGCCCGGTGCGGCGACCGCAGAGTGGCCTTGACCGAAGCCGGTCACCCGGTCCGGGTGACCTTTCCTGAGAGGTGCCTTGTGGCGGATTTCCTGTACGCCGTCTTGCTGATCGGCGTTTTCCTGCTGCTCGCCGGGGTCCTGCGCGGGTTGGAGAAGCTGTGAGCGGCGCGGGCACGGTGGCCGACATCGTCGGCGGGCTGCTGGCGCTCGGCCTGATCGGGTATCTGTTCGTCGCACTCGTACGGCCGGAGAAATTCTGAGATGAGTGATGTGGGTGCCGGCCTGATCCAGGTCGGCTTGCTCCTGGCCGCGCTGGCGGCGGTGTACAAGCCGTTCGGCGACTATCTCGCCCGGGTCTTCTCCTCGGAGAAACACCTGCGGGTCGAGAGGGTCCTCTACAAGATCGTCCGGGTCGACCCGGATTCGCAGCAACACTGGAAGACTTACGCCTCGGGGGTGCTCGGGTTCTCCTTCGTCTCGGTGGTGCTGCTCTACCTGCTGCAACGGCTGCAATCCGTGCTGCCGTGGAGCTTCGGCCATGGTCCGGTGTCGCCGGCGGTGGCGTTCAACACCGCGGTGAGTTTCGTGACCAACACGAACTGGCAGTCCTACGTGCCCGAGTCGACGATGGGCAGCTTCGTGCAGATGGCCGGGCTCACCGTGCAGAACTTCCTCTCCGCCGGGGTCGGTCTCGCGGTGGCGATCGCGGTGACCCGCGGGTTCATCCGCGCCCGCACCGACCGGCTGGGCAACTTCTGGGTGGACCTGACCCGCGGCACGATCCGGGTGCTGCTGCCGATGGCGTTCGTCTTCGCCCTCGTGCTGATCGCGCTCGGTGTGGTGCAGAGCCTGCGTTCGGGTGTCGCGGTGACCAATCCGGACGGCAGTCACAGCACGATCGCGCTGGCGCCGGCCGCGAGCCAGGAGGCGATCAAGGAACTCGGCACCAACGGCGGTGGCATCTTCAATGCCAACTCCGCGCACCCGTTCGAGAACCCGAACGCCTGGACCAACCTCGTGGAGATGTTCCTGATCCTGGTCATCCCGGTCTGCCTGACCCGCGCGTTCGGCCGGATGGTCGGGAAGCAGCGGCAGGGTTACGTGCTGCTGGGCGTGATGGGCCTGCTGTGGGGCGCGATGCTCGCGGTGATCTGGTCGTCGGAGGCGCTGACGAACAGCCCGGCCGCGCTCGCCGCCGGCGCGAACATGGAGGGCAAGGAACAACGATTCGGCCTGAGTCTCACTTCGATCTTCGCCGACACCACCACCGGCACGTCGACCGGCGCGGTCAACGGCGCGCACGACAGCCTGTCCGGGCTCGGCGGTGGCGGGGCGATGCTGAACATGTTGTTCGGCGAGCTTTCGCCGGGCGGGGTCGGCACCGGGCTGTACAGCATTCTCGTGATGGCCGTGATCGCGATGTTCCTGGCCGGTCTGATGGTCGGGCGTACGCCGGAGTATCTCGGCAAGAAGCTCGGCAGGCGGGAGGTCACCTGCGCGGCGATCGCGATGCTCGCGATGCCGACGGTGGTCCTGCTCGGTTCCGGGATCGCCTTGCTGCTACCGGGAACGTCGTCCGCGTTGGGCAATCCCGGTGCGCACGGGTTGTCGGAGATCCTCTACGGCTACGCGTCCACGGCCAACAACAACGGCAGTGCGTTCGGTGGCCTGACCGCGACGAGTGATTGGTTCCAGGCGTCTTTCTCGGTCGCCATGCTTCTCGGCCGGTTCGTGCCGATCATCGCCGTGCTCTGCCTGGCCGGTTCGCTCGCCAAGCAGAAACAGGTTCCGGAGACCGCGGGCACGCTGCCCACCACCGGGCCGCTGTTCGCCTCGATGCTCACCGGCACCGTGGTGCTCGTCGCGGCTCTTACGTTCATTCCGGCGCTCGCGCTGGGTCCCATCACGGAGGCGTTGTGAGTACACAATCGCGCCGGCTCGCTCGCTACGCCGGTCGGGTGCGGGTGTCCCGCAAGACACTGGAGGCGTTGTGAGTACACAATCGCGCCGGCTCGCTCGCAACGCCGGTCGGGTGCGGGTGTCCCGCAAGACACTGGAGGCGTTGTGAGTACACAATCGCGCCGGCTCGCTCGCAACGCCGATCGGGTGCGGGTGTCCCGCAAGACACTGGAGGCGTTGTGAGTACACAATCGCGACAGCCCGCTCGCAACGCCGATCGGGTGCGGGTGTCCCGCAAGACACTGGAGGCGTTGGCATGAGTATCACTCAAGAGCGGAGTCCCGCTGAGGAAACCCAGCACCACGTCGAGAACGCCGGTCGGGTCGGCGCCGGGGTGTTCAGTCCGGCGCAGCTGTGGATCTCGCTGCCGGATGCGCTGCGCAAGCTGCACCCGAAGCACCAGCTGAAGAACCCGGTGATGTTCGTGGTGTGGGTCGGCTCCCTGCTGACCACGGTCTTCGCGTTCACCGACCCGAGCGTGTTCACCATCCTGATCGCGGTGTGGCTGTGGTTCACCGTGCTGTTCGCCAACCTGGCCGAGGCGGTGGCCGAGGGCCGGGGCAAGGCGCAGGCGGAAACGTTGCGGCGGACCAAGAAGGAGACCGTCGCGCGGCGGCTGACCGAGGACGGTGCCGAGGAGCGGGTGCCCGGGGCGGACCTGCGGGTCGGCGACCGCGTGGTGGTCGAGGCGGGGGAGGTGATCCCCGGCGACGGCGACGTGGTCGAGGGGATCGCCACGGTCGACGAATCGGCCATCACCGGCGAATCGGCGCCGGTGATCCGCGAGTCCGGCGGCGACCGCTCGGCGGTGACCGGCGGTACCACCGTGCTCTCCGACCGGATCGTCGTGCGGATCAGCACGAAACCCGGCGAGTCCTTTGTGGACCGGATGATCGCGTTGGTGGAGGGCGCTGCCCGGCAGAAGACGCCGAACGAGATCGCGCTGACCATCCTCCTCGCCACGCTGACCATTATTTTCCTGCTCGCGGTCGTGGCACTGCAGCCGATGGCCTCCTACTCCGGCAGCCAGCAGTCGGTGGTGGTGCTGACCGCGTTGCTGGTCTGCCTGATCCCGACCACCATTGGCGCGCTGCTCAGCGCGATCGGTATCGCCGGGATGGACCGGCTGGTGCAGCGCAACGTGCTTGCCACCTCCGGGCGCGCGGTGGAGGCCGCCGGCGACGTGTCCACGCTGCTGCTGGACAAGACCGGCACGATCACCTTCGGCAACCGCCGGGCGACCGAGCTGATCCCGGTCGGCGATTCCACTGTGGACGAAGTGGCCCGCGCGGCCCGGTTGTCCAGCCTCGCCGACGGCACGCCGGAGGGCCGCAGCATCGTCGAACTGGTGGTCGCCGAGCACGGGCTGGCCCCGGCCGCGGACGAGGAGGAGAAACGCGCCGAGTTCGTGCCGTTCACCGCGCAGACCCGGATGAGCGGCATCACCCTGCCCGCGCGCGGCAGCCACGCCGGTGAGGGTGACCGCGAGGTCCGCAAGGGCGCCACTTCCGCGGTGCGCCAATGGGTGCGCGACCGCGGTGGCCACGTGCCGGACGAGACCGAGCGCGTGGTCGACGAGATCAGCCAGCAGGGCGGCACGCCGCTGGTGGTCGCCGAGGCGACCGGCGGAAAGGCGTTCGTGCGCGGGGTGATCCGGCTGTCCGATGTGGTCAAACCGGGTATGCAGGAGCGGTTCACCGAGCTGCGCGCGATGGGCATCAAGACGGTGATGATCACCGGCGACAACCCGCTCACCGCACGCGCGATCGCCCAGGACGCGGGTGTCGACGATTTCCTCGCCGAGGCCAAGCCCGAGGACAAGATGGAGCTGATCAAGCGGGAGCAGGAGGGCGGCAGGCTGGTCGCGATGACCGGCGACGGCACGAACGACGCACCCGCGCTCGCGCAGTCCGACGTCGGGGTGGCGATGAACACCGGGACCATGGCGGCCAAGGAGGCCGGCAACATGGTCGACCTCGATTCCAACCCGACGAAGCTGATCGAGATCGTCGCGATCGGCAAGCAGCTGCTGATCACCCGGGGCGCGCTGACCACCTTCAGCGTGGCGAACGACCTGGCCAAGTACTTCGCCATCCTGCCCGCCATGTTCTCCGGCATCTACGCCCAGCTCGGCGCGCTGAACATCATGCATCTGGCCACGCCGCGCTCGGCCATCCTGTCCGCGGTGATCTTCAACGCGCTGATCATCGTCGCGCTGATCCCGCTGGCCCTGCGCGGGGTGCGGTACCGGCCCTCCTCGGCGTCCGCGCTGCTGCGCCGGAACCTGCTGATCTACGGCCTCGGCGGGATCGTGAGCCCGTTCCTCGGGATCTGGGTGATCGACCTGATCGTGCGGCTCATTCCCGGGATTGGATGACCTGAGATGAACACTCTGCTCAAGCAGTCGTGGGCGGGCCTGCGCCTGCTGCTCGCGATGACGGTGCTGCTCGGTGTGGTCTACCCGCTGGGTGTGTGGGCCCTCGGGCGGATCCCCGGCCTGCAGGACCGTGCCGAGGGCTCGATCGTCATGCAGCACGGCCAGGCGGTCGGCTCCTCGCTGATCGGAATCGACCCGGTGCCCGCCGATCCGGGGCACGACCCGTGGTTCCACACCCGGCCGTCGGCCAGTGCGAAGGATGCCCTCGGGCCCGGCGATCCGGCGACCTCCGGTGCCTCGAGCAAGGGGCCCTTCAACGAGGATCTGGTGAAGACCATCGACCAGCGCAAGGAGCTGATCGCCCAGCGCGAGGGCGTCCGGCCGGATCAGGTGCCCGCCGACGCGGTGACCGCGTCCAGCTCCGGGCTCGACCCGGCGATCAGCGTCGCCTACGCGCAGCTGCAGGTGCCGCGGGTGGCCCGCAACACCGGGCTGAGCGAAGAGAAGGTGCGGCAGCTGGTCGCCGCGAACACCACCGGGGACGGGATCGGCGTGCCCGGCGTGAATGTGCTGATGCTCGATCTTGCGGTGCGCTCGGCCGATCCCGGCGCACACTGAAGAAGGGTGAGTGTGTTCATGCTCGAGGTTGCCGGGTATCCGGCCCGTCCAGGTGCACACTGAACAGGTGAGCACTCCGGAGGTGAACCCGAAGCCACGCCGAGGCGAGCTGCGCATCTATCTCGGCGCTGCGCCGGGCGTCGGCAAGACCTTCGCCATGCTGGGTGAGGCGCGCCGGCGGCTGGATCGCGGCACCGACGTGGTCGTCGGCCTGGTCGAGACCCACGGCCGCAAGAAGACCGCGGACCTGCTCGACGGGCTGGAGGTCGTGCCGCGGCGCACGGTCTCGCACCGCGGGCACGAATTCGCCGAAATGGACCTGCCCGCGGTGCTCGCCCGCGCGCCGGAAGTGGTCGTCGTCGACGAACTCGCGCACACCAACGTGCCCGGCGGCAAGCACGAGAAGCGCTGGCAGGACGTGGACGATCTGCTCGACGCCGGGATCGACGTGCTGTCCACGGTCAACGTGCAGCATCTGCAGAGCCTCAACGACGTGGTGGAGCGGATCACCGGGGTCACTCAGCAGGAGACCGTGCCGGACGAGGTGGTCCGCCGGGCGGGGCAGCTGGAGCTGGTGGACATCACGCCGGAGGCGCTGCGTCGGCGGCTCGCGCACGGCAATGTCTACCCGGCCGAGCGGATCGATGCTGCGCTGGGCAACTACTTCCGTCCCGGTAACCTCACCGCGCTGCGCGAGCTGGCCCTGCTCTGGGTGGCCGACCAGGTCGACGTCGCCCTCCAGCGGTACCGCGCGGAGCAGAAGATCACCGATACCTGGGAGGCCCGCGAACGCGTCGTCGTCTCGGTGACCGGCGGGCCGGAGAGTGAGACGCTGATTCGCCGGGCCAGCCGCATCGCCACCCGGGCCGGCGCGGAGCTGCAGGTCGTGCACATCCTGCGAGGGGATGGGCTGGCCGGTTTGGGGCCGACTGCGGCGGCGCGCTGCCGCACGCTCGCCGAGGACGTCGGCGCCACCTATCACAGCGTCGTCGGCGACGACGTGCCCACCGCGCTGCTCGACTTCGCGCGCGGGGTGAACGCCACACAGCTGGTGATCGGCACCTCCCGGCGGTCGCGGATGGCGCGGCTGTTCGACCAGGGCATCGGCGCGACCGTGATACAGCATTCCGGGTCGATCGACGTGCACATGGTCACCCACTCCTATGCCGGCGGACGGCTGCGCGCGCGGCTGGGCAAGAGCCCGTTGACGCCGTCGCGGCTGACCTTCGGCTGGGCGCTGAGCCTGCTGCTGCCGCTGACCGCGACCGGGCTCGGAGCGTTGCTGCGCGACACGGTGGAGTTCTCCACCGACGTGGTCCTCTACGTGCTCGCGACGGTCGTCGTCGCGCTCGTGGGCGGGCTCGGGCCGGCGGTGATCGCGGCGATCTTCGGGGCCGGGCTGCTGAACTTCTTCTTCACGCCCCCGCTGTACACCATGAACGTCCACAGTCCACAGAACGTGGTCACGCTGCTGGCGATGATCGTGGTCGCGGTGCTGGTGGCGTTGGTCGTGGACTCCGCCGCGCGCAGGGGAACCGCCGCGGCGCGGGCCCGCACCGAGGCGTCGTTGCTGGCTTCCTATGCCCGGACGGTGCTGACCGATCCGCATCCGATCGAGCGGCTGCTGGAGAAGGTCCGGGAGAATTTCGGGCTGACTTCGGTGACCCTGCTGGAAAAGCGGGAGGGGCAATGGCAGAAGGTGGCGCTGGCCGGGTATCAGCCGTGCACCGATCCCGATGAGGCCGATGTGGACGTCGCGGTGACCGCCGACGTGCACCTGACCCTGCTCGGGCGGACGCTGCCCGCGGCCGACCGGCAGGTGCTGGAAGCCGTTGCCGGGCAGGCGTTGCTCGCGTTGCGCCAGCAGCGGATGGCCGCCGCGGCGGCGGCCGCCGAACGCAAGGCGGAGGCGACCGAGCTGCGCACCACGCTGCTGTCCGCCCTCGGGCACGACCTGCGGACTCCGCTCACCTCGATCAAGGCCGCGATCGGCAGCCTGCGGGCGCCCGATCTGTCGCTGTCGGAAGAGGACACCGGGGAACTGCTGGAGACCGTGGAGCTCTCCGCCGACCGGCTCGCCGGGCTGATCGAGAATCTGCTGGACTCCTCGCGGCTGGCCACCGGTGCGGTCACCCCGCATCTGCGCCCGGTCGGCTACGACGAGGTGCTCGCGCATGCTTTGTCCACTGTGGACAACTCGGCCGGGGTGCGGGTCGCGGTGGACGCGCGGCTGCCCTCCGTGCTGGCCGATCCGGGCCTGCTGGAACGGGTCATCGCGAACCTGCTCGACAACGCGCTGCGCCACGGCGGCGGCGAGGTCGCCGCACGGGCGAGCGCGTACGCGGAATTCGTCGAGCTGCGGATCGTGGACCACGGCAAGGGATTGCGCAAGGGGGCCGCGGATTCCGCGTTCGCGCCGTTCCAGCGGCTCGGCGGCGATCGTGTCCCGGTACCGGGTATCGGGCTCGGCCTGTCCGTGGTGAAGGGTTTCACCGAGGCGATGGGTGGCACCGTGCGGGCGGAGGACACCCCCGGCGGCGGACTGACCATGGTGCTCTCGTTGCCCGCCTGTACCGGGCGGGAACTCGTGGGCGTGGAAGGGGAAGCGGTGGAAGGGGACGGGGCCCGATGAATGTCGACCGGACGGCGCGGGTGCTGGTCGTCGACGACGAACCGCAGATCGTGCGGGCGTTGCGGATCAACCTCAACGCCCGCGGGTACCAGGTGATCACCGCACACGACGGCACCGCGGCGCTGAAAGCGGTCGCGGAGACCAAACCGGACGTGGTGGTGCTCGACCTCGGGCTGCCCGATCTGGACGGCACCGAAGTGATCGAGGGCCTGCGTGGCTGGACCACGGTGCCGATCATCGTGCTCTCCGCCCGCGGCGATTCCGCGGACAAGGTGCAGGCACTCGACGCGGGCGCCGACGACTACGTGACCAAGCCGTTCGGCATGGACGAGCTGCTCGCCCGTCTCCGCGCGGCCGTGCGGCGTTCCGCGGTGCACGGCGCGGACGGCGTGGAGGCGGTCGTGGACGCCGGTTCGTTCACTGTGGACCTGGCGGCGAAGAAGGTGCGCCGCGAGGGCCGCGAGGTGCACCTGACCAAGACCGAGTGGGGTGTGCTGGAAATGCTGGTGCGCAACCGCGGGCGGCTGGTCGCGCAGAAGCAGCTGCTGCACGAGGTGTGGGGTCCCTCGTACGAAACGGAATCACACTACCTGCGCGTGTATCTGGCCCAGCTGCGGCGGAAGCTGGAGCCGGAGCCCTCGCGGCCCCGGCACCTGCTCACCGAACCCGGGATGGGGTACCGCTTCGAGCTGTGACCGGTGTCCCGGCTCAGGGCGAGGACGGCCCGCTCGTGTGCGTGTCCGAAGTGGACGGACGCTCGCTGGTCGGCTTGCCGCTGGTCGAACCGCCCCCGCCGGAGCTGGAGGGCGGGTCGCTCGGAGGGGACGAGGGCGGGCTGGTCGGGTCGCTGGTCGGCGGTTTGGTCGGCGAGCCCGAGGTGTGCGGCGGTGTGTCCGAACTCGGCGGATCGCTGCGTGGCGTGGTCGACGGGCCGCCGATCGGACCGCCACCCGGCGGGGGGTTGCCGGGGGTGCCCGGATTTCCGGGGTTGCCGGGCGCGGCCGGGGGCGGGATGCCGATGCTGGTGGTCGGGATGCCGTCCGGGCCGACCGACACCACGGTGGTCGGGGTGGCCGGCGTCCTCGGGTCGCCGGAGCCGGCCGCACCCGGCGCGGCGGGCGTGCCCGTCGTGGTAGTGCCCGGCGCGGTCTGCGAGGTGCCGGTCAGCGTGCCCTGTCCGGCCGGGATGGTGGTGGCGGTGTCCGCGGGGGCACCGGGCCCGGCCAGCTCGGCCACGGCGGCGAACGCGGTGGCCACCACGAGGCCGCTGACCCCGAGCACGGCCCACCCGGACCGGCTGGATCGGCTGCCCTGGGGCGGGGCGGTGGTCTTGGGCCCGGTGCTCTCGGGCGCTGTGCTCTCGGGCGGGACGGCTGAGACGGAGACGCTCGGATCAGGCCCGTCGGGGCGGGACATGCAGGCTCCTCTGCGGCGTTTCGGACGCGGGAAGGTCTCGTTCGGTCCGCACGGCGGGGAATCGGGGCGCGCCGGACATCGACCCGGCCGGAGGCTATCACCGCACGTCCCGGGCTCGCGCGGACGTACGAGACGGTGCTCACTGTCCGCAGTCGTGGGTGGCGGGGCAGGATGGGGCCGGTGAACGAACAGGACATACCCGTCCGGCTGGCCGCCTGGGTGCACGGGCAGGTACAGGGCGTCGGTTTCCGCTGGTGGACGCGCAGCCGGGCGCTGGAACTGGGGCTGGTGGGCTTCGCGCGGAACCTTCCGGACGGCCGGGTCGAGGTGGTCGCCGAGGGGCCGCGGGACCACTGTGCGCGGTTCCTGACGGCGTTGCGGTCGCAGACCTCACCCGGTCGAGTGGATCGTGTGGTGGAGAGCTGGGCCGCCGCCAAGGGCGGGTTCACCGGCTTCGCCGAGCGCTGATCCGCCCGGCCATGGGATCTGTGGTGCGCCTGGGTCGGGAGGGGCGCATGGGGTTGCCGGGGCGAGCCGTCCTGTGCTAAGGCACGCCCGGACACCCCGCCTGCCACGATCAGCGGTGCCGCCCGGGTAGCCTGTCCCGGATCGGCATGCCGCACCCGGCTCAGTACCCATGGCCAGAGGGGTCCGCACCCAGTGCACCTGAAAAGCTTGACGCTGAAGGGCTTCAAGTCCTTCGCCTCGGCCACCACGCTCCGGTTCGAACCGGGGATCACCTGTGTGGTCGGGCCGAACGGCTCGGGCAAGTCCAACGTCCTGGACGCGCTGCGCTGGGTGATGGGCACCCAGGGCGCCAAGGATCTGCGCGGCGGCAAGATGGAGGACGTCATCTTCGCCGGGACCGCGGGCCGCGCCCCGCTCGGCCGGGCCGAGGTCACCCTCACCATCGACAACGCCGACGGCGCGCTGCCCATCGAGTACACCGAGGTGTCCATCACCCGCCGGATGTTCCGCGACGGCGCGAGCGAGTACGAGATCAACGGCGACCGCTGCCGGCTGATGGACGTGCAGGAGCTGCTCTCCGACTCCGGGATCGGCCGCGAGATGCACGTGATCGTCGGGCAGGGCCAGCTTTCGGCGATCCTGGAGTCCAAGCCCGAGGAGCGCCGCGCCTTCATCGAAGAGGCCGCGGGCGTGCTCAAGCACCGCAAGCGCAAGGAACAGACCCTGCGCAAGCTGACCAACATGCAGGGCAATCTCGACCGGCTCGGCGATCTGACCACCGAGCTGCGCCGCCAGCTCAAGCCGCTGGGCAAGCAGGCGGAGATCGCGCGCAAGGCCCAGTCGGTGCAGTCCGAGCTGCGTGACTCCCGGCTGCGGCTGCTCGCCGACGACCTGGTCACCCAGCGTGATTCGATCGCGCGGGAAGAAGCCGACGAACGGACCGCGCGGCAGCGCCGGGCCGAGGTGGAGCAGGCGCTGGAGCTGGTCTCCGCGGAGGAGGCCGAGCTGGAGGCCTCCCTGGCCGAGGACGCGCCGCGGCTGCAGATCGCGCAGGAGACCTGGTACAAGCTCTCCGCGCTGGCCGAGCGGCTGCGCGGCACCGTGCGGCTCGCGGTGGAACGCCAGCGGCACCTGTCGGCCGATGTGGACGCGCCGACCGGCGGGCGTGACCCGGAGGAACTGCTGGCCGAGGCCGAGCAGGTGGCCGAGCGGGAGCAGGAGCTCAACGAGGCGGTGCTGGAGGCCCGCGAGCTGCTGGCCGAGACCGTGCTGCGGCGTGAGGATCTCGAACAGCGGGTGCAGGCCGCCGAGCGGGCGCACTGGGCCGCGGTCCGGGCGATCGCCGACCGTCGCGAGGGCATGGCGAAGCTGACCGGCCAGGTCGAGGCGGCGCGCAGCAAGAACGGCGCCACCGCCGAGGAGATCGACCGGCTCACGGTGTCGCTGGAGGAGTCCACCGAGCGCGCCGAGATCGCCGTCGAGGAGCTGGAAGAGGAGAAGGCCTCCGGCGGCGTCGAAGACTCCGACGACGCCGAACTGCAGGAGCGCCACGACCGCTCGGTCGAAGCCAACAACGCGGCGAAGGCCCGCGTCGAAGAGCTGGTGAAGGCCGAGCGCGCCGCGGAGCGCGAGATCGCGTCGGAGAAGGCCCGGGTCGAGGCGTTGTCCATGGGCCTCAAGCGCAAGGACGGCGCGGGCGCGCTGCTCGGCGCGGCCACGGAGCTGCCCGGCCTGCTCGGTTCGGTGGCCGCGCTGCTGACCGTCGAGCCCGGCCACGAGGTCGCGCTGGCCGCGGCGCTGGGGCCGGTCGCGGACGCCGTCGCCGTGGCCGGCGGCGAGCAGGCGCTGTCCGCGCTGAAGTACTTGAAGGACACCGATTCCGGCCGTGCCGGGCTGGTACTCGGCGGTTTCGGGCCGGGGGCGGACCCGAGCGGCTGGCCGGTGCTGCCCGCAGGCGCGCGCTGGGCGCGAGAAGTGGTGCGAGCGCCGGAGCAGCTGCGGCCCGCGGTGGAACGGGCGCTGGAGCGGCTCGCGCTGGTCTCGGACCTGGACGCCGCGCGGCAGCTGGTGGCCACGCACCCGGAGGTCCGGGCGGTCACCGTGGAAGGCGACGTGTTCGGTGCGCACTGGGTGGCCGGTGGTTCGGCCGCGCGGGAGAGCGTGATCGAGGTCCAGGCCGCCGTCGACGAGGCGCAGGAGCGGCTGCGTGCCGCCGAGCGTGCGCTGGAGCGGTATTCCGCGGAGCTGGAAGGCGCCCGCGCCGAGCAGCAGTCCCGGCGGGACGAGGTCGGCCAGGCCAAGGAGGCGCTGAGCGACGCGAAGGTCCGCAAGGCCCGCTCGTCGGAGCGGCTGAACCGGCTGGAGCAGGTCGCCCGGTCCGCCCGCGCCGAGGTCGAGCGGCTGACCGGGCAGCGCGCGAAGGTCGAGCAGAGCCGGGAACAGGCGCTTGAGCAGCTGGCCGAGCTGGAGGAGCGGCTGGCCGCCGTCGCCGAGCAGCCGGTGGAGGACGACCCGGACACCGCCGAGCGCGACGAGGCGGCCGCGCAGCTCGCCGTCGTGCGGCAGGAAGAGGTCGAAGCGCGGCTCGCCCAGCGCACCGCGGAGGAGCGTGCGCGCGGCATCGCCGGGCGTGCCGAGTCACTGCGCCGCGCCGCGCACGCCGAGCAGCAGGCCCGTGAGCGCGCCGCCCGTGCCCGCGAGTCGAGGCAGCGGGGCGCGGAGATCGCCAACGCCGTGGTCAACGCCGGTGAGTTCGCGCTGGAGCGGATCGAGCACTCCGTGCAGCGCGCGGCGGCCGAGCGCGACGAGGTACAGGCCCGGCGGCAGACTCGGGAGACCGCGCTGACCGCGGTCCGGGCCAAGGTGCGTGAGCTGTCCGGCGAGCTGGAGAAGCTGACCGACGCCGTGCACCGGGACGAGGTGCAGCGCGCCGAGCAGCGGCTGCGGCTGGAGACGCTGGAAACCAAGATCGCCGAGGACTTCGGCATCGGGCTCGAGGATCTGGTCGCCGAGTACGGCCCGGACGTGCCGGTGCCGCCGAGCGCCGGCGAGCTGGCCGAGTACGAGGCGGCGAAGGAGCGGGGCGAGGACGTCACCGCGCCGCCGCCGATGCCCTTCGACCGCGCCACCCAGGAGCGCCGCGCCAAGCGTGCGGAGAAGGACCTGACGCTGCTGGGCAAGGTCAACCCGCTGGCGCTGGAGGAGTTCGCCGCGCTGGAGGAGCGGTACAAGTTCCTGTCCACCCAGCTGGAGGACCTCAAGTCCGCGCAGAAGGACCTGCACGAGACGATCAAACAGGTCGACGAGAAGATCCTGGAGGTCTTCACCTCGGCCTACCACGACGTCGCGCGCGAGTTCGAGACGGTGTTCGGGGTGCTGTTCCCCGGCGGCGAGGGCCGGATGGTGCTCACCGCCCCGAACGACCTGCTCAACACCGGCGTGGACGTGGAGGCCCGCCCGCCGGGCAAGAAGGTGAAGCGGCTGTCGCTGCTCTCCGGTGGCGAGAAGTCGCTGGTCGCGGTGGGGATGCTGGTGGCCATCTTCCGCGCCCGCCCGTCGCCGTTCTACGTGATGGACGAGGTCGAGGCGGCCCTGGACGACACCAACATGCGCCGGCTGATCGGGCTGCTGGAGCAGCTGCGCGACTCCTCGCAGCTGATCATCATCACCCACCAGAAGCCGACCATGGAGATCGCCGACGCCCTCTACGGCGTGAGCATGCAGGGCGACGGCATCACGAAGGTCATCTCGCAGCGGCTGCGGACCGCGGAGGAAGAGCCGGTTCCGGCTTCCTGAGTTCCTTCCGGTGCCCGATTGTCCACAGTGGACCTGGCTTGCCCGGGTTCAGGACTCCGGCGGCTCCAGTCCGGTGACCAGCCGTGCCGGGTCGACCTGCAGCCCGGCGGAGAGCTTGAGCAGGTTGTGCAGGCTGATGTTGCGCAGCCCGCGTTCGGCCTGGCTCACGAACGTCCAGTGCAGCCCCGCACACGCCGCCAGCGTCTCCTGGCTGACGCCGAGCTCATGACGGCACTCCCGGACACGTTCACCGAACGTCCGGGTCGCCGAGGATACCGGGGGCTTCGCCATAGTGGATCAACCACACCGGAACAAAGCAGCGAGCACCAGAGAAAAAGAACCTAGGAGATAACCGACTAGAGCAATTACGTCTTGTTCGCGGGCCACTTCGGGTGATCAACTCTTCCGGCCGACGGGCGGTCGGTTGCGGTTCTACCTGTAACAATGGTGAACACCGGCGCCGAACAAGACCCGTCTGGGCGAATCCCGAAGCCCCATGAAGGGTCCCTTCACGGACTCAGAGTCCGTAAAGGGACCCTTCACAGCGCGCCCACATCGACCAGCCCACATCGACCAGTCCACTTTGAACAGTCGCCGGTGCGAACCGAAGGCCGTGAAGGGACCCTTCACAGCCTGTGGGTCCGTGAAGGGTCCCTTCACAGCGTCGGCCGGCGACGGGTCAGGCGGCCACTTCCGGGGATTCCTCCACCTCCACCTCCACCTCCGCCGCTCGAGGGTCGGCGTGGCGGTGGCGCAGGGCGAGCAGCCCGCCCACGAGCATCGTGATCAGGACCCCCGCGAAGGTGTACCAATAGGTCGCCAGCGGCACCAGCGTCCTGGTCGCAGTCCCGAACTGGATATGGACCGCCGCGGTGGTCTTGTCGAATTTCACGAACAGGATCAGGAACGCCATGCCCACCACGGTGCAGGCGAACGCGATCAACGCGTCGGGCTGGCGGGCCTTGCGGATCAGCAGGCCGAGGAGGAACGAGCCGAGCAGGGCGCCGTAGGTGTAGCCGACGATGCCGAGGCCCTGCTGGATCACCGGGTCCTTGGAGTTGGTGAACAGCGAGGCGAAGATCGCGAACACCACCGCCCAGATCAGCGTCCACATGCGACCTTGGCGGAGCAGTTTGGCGTCTTCGATCGAGCGATGCGTGAAGCGCTGGTAGAGGTCGGCGATGGTGGACGTGGACAGCGCGTTGAGCGCGGAGGCCAGCGCGCCCATGGTCGAGGCGAGGATGCCCGCGATCAGCAGCCCGGCGAGGCCGACCGGCAAGTCGTTGACGATGAAGCTGGAGAACACGTCGTCGGCGGACATCCTCCCGGCCGTGACGGCGGTCGCGGTGGCGCCGGTGCGGCCGCCGGTGAACACCCACAGCATCGCGCCCACCAGCAGGAACAGGGCGAACTGCACGA
This sequence comes from Amycolatopsis panacis, assembly GCF_003600245.1. NCBI lineage: Bacteria > Bacillati > Actinomycetota > Actinomycetes > Pseudonocardiales > Pseudonocardiaceae > Amycolatopsis > Amycolatopsis panacis. The sequence goes on along the minus strand of NZ_QZFV01000131.1, from coordinate 98,374 downwards.
ACACCACGAACGCCGAGCCGATCAGCGCGCGCTGGCCGTCGCGCAGGCTCCGGCAGGACAGCAGCCGTCCGACGATCAGCTGGTCGGCGCCGTGCGAGGCCATGGACAGGAACGCCCCGCCGATCACCGCGCCGACGAAGGCGTACGGGTTGGTGAACACGTTCGAGACGAAGTCGGTGAGCTGGAACCGGCCCTGGCTCGCCGCGGTGTGCAGCCAGCCGTCCGGCAGCTTGGTGGACAGGAAGATCACCGCGCCGATCGCGCCGAGGATGTAGAGCGACCACTGGATCACGTCCACCCAGATCACCGACTTGATCCCGCCGACGAAGGCGTAGATCACGGTCAGCACGGTCAGCAGCACCACGATGTGCCAGTAAGCGGTGTGGATCCCGTAGTGGTCCAGGATCGCCTTGATCGGGATCGCGCCCGCGAACAGCCGCAGGCCCTCGGCCAGCAGCCGGGTCACCACGAAGGTGACCGACGCGGTGCCCTGCAGCCCGTGCCCGAACCGCTGGCCGAGGAATTCGTAGGCGCTCACATAATTGCCGCGGAAGTAGCGGGGGAGCAGGACGAAAGCGGCGATGACCCGGCCGATGATGTATCCGAAGGCCACCTCGAGGAACAGGAACGCGCTGCCGAAGACCAGTCCGGGCGTGGAGATGACGGTGAGCGTGGAGGTCTCCGTGGCCACCACCGACAGCGTCACCGCCCACCACGGCATGCTGCGCTCGCCGACGAAATAGTCGTTCGCGGACTTCTGCCTGCGGCCGACCAGCACGCCGATGATCGGCATCGCGGCGAGATACACGATGACGATCACGAGATCGACAGGGTTCATGAGCCTCTCCTACCGTGCTGCGCCGGTTTCCGCGACCCGGAGCCGGGTCATGGCACCCCTCAACGGGGCCGGAAGGGATAGGGGCCGCACACCCGGCGTCAGCGCGCCGAGCAACCGCGGGCCGCGCGCACCGGTGGCGGACGGCAGCGTCGCCGGGACGCCGCACCAGCTCAGCCAGCCGAGCAACGCGGTGAGGTAAGCCTCTTTGCCCGCGCTGGGCAGGCCGAGGTCGTTGCTCGTGCGCAGTGAGCCGGCCGGCAGGTGCCGGGCGAGCGCGGCTATCAACGCCGGGTTCGCCACGCCGCCGCCGGACGCCACCACGGTCGCCACGTCGTGTCGGCGGCATTCCGTGGCGATGGTGACGGCCGTCAGTTCGGTCAGGGTGGCCAGCAGGTCTTCCGGACGAAGCGAGGGCAGGCCGTTCAGCGCGGCGTCGAGATAAGCGCTGTGGAAGTGCTCTTTTCCGGTGGATTTCGGCGGTGCGGCGGCGAAGTACGGGTCGGCCAGCAGACGGTCGAGCAGGTCCGTTCGTACGGAGCCGGTCAGCGCGAGGTGCCCGTCCACGTCGGCTTGACGTGCACCGCCGGTCACTCGTGCGGCGGCGACGTCGAGTAGGGCGTTCGCCGGGCCGGTGTCGTAGGCGAGTACGTCCTCAGCGGCTGCGGTGATGGTGACGACGGTGATGTTCGCGATGCCGCCCAGATTCAACGCCGCGATCGGACGTCCGGTCTGTTCGGCGAGGTCACGTAGCCACAGTGCGTCCAGCGTGCTCGCCAACGGAGCGCCTTGGCCGCCCGCGGTGATGTCGCGGATGCGAAGGTCCGCGACGACCGGTACGCCGGCGCGTTCGGCGATCCATGCCGGCTGGCCCAGCTGGAGCGTGCCGAGCGCGACGCCGTCTTCGACCCAGTGAAAGACGGTCTGGCCCAGCGAAGCGATGACATCCACCGGACCGTGCTCCGCGATGCCGCGCGTCGCCGCTTCGGCGAACGCCTGCCCGATGCGCGTGTCGAGCACGGTCAGCGCTTCGGCGCTGCTCGGCTGTGGCGGCAGAGCGTCGAGGAGCGCGGTTCGCAGCTTCGCGGGGTACGGCACGTCGAGCGTGCCGAGCGGGGTGAGTACCACTGTCTGCGCTTCGGCGTGGAGCTCGGCGACGGCGATGTCGATGCCGTCAGCCGAGGTACCGGACAGCAGCCCGAGTACACGGAAACGGTGGCTGGTCATCCGGATTGGTCTAGTCCTCACGCAGCGAGGGCGCAAGCAGGTTCGTGAAGTCTTGGCCCAATCGGAACCCGCCGGGTTGGCTGTTGGCGGCCGGGTGTGGGGTGTCCGGGCGAGCCGGGGCGCGGATGACAGGATGGTGGCGTGTCGAGCACCTGGTTCTGGATCGTCATCGCCGCCGTCGTCGTCCTGGTCGCCGTTCTGGTGTCCGGGCTGCTCATCGCGCGTCGGCGGCGGATCAGCATCGCCGAGCCCCGCGAGGTCGAGCAGAAGCCCAAGGGCGGGGGGTACGCCGCGAGCGGCGGGATCACCTTCGCGCCCGGCGGTGAGGCTCGCCCGGATCCCGGGGAGGCGCATCCGGTCGTGGACCGGCCGGAGGTGGACGGGCAGCCCGGCGTGGGCGACGACGCGGCCGTGCCGCGGGATTCCGGCCAACGCTCGGTACGCGACGTCGCGCTGCCGGAGCCGGAATCCGCGGAGGAGGCCGAGGCCGAGACGCCAGCCAAGCCCGCTACGTCAGCCAAACCTGCCGCGCCAGCCAAACCCGCCACACCGGCCGAGCCTGCGACGCCCGCCGCGCCAGCCGCACCTGACTCGGCTAGCACCCCAGCCACCTCGGCCCCTCCGGCCGAGCCGGTGGCGGAGCCCGCACCCGAGCCGGTGGCGGAGCCCGCACCCGAGCCGGTTGACGAGATCGATCCCGCGATCGGGCGGCTGGAGCGGCTGCGCGGGCGCCTGTCGAAGTCGCGCTCGATGTTCGGGCAGAGCCTGCTCGGCCTGCTCGGCGGCGGTGACCTCGACGAGGATTCGTGGCAGGACGTGGAGGACACCCTGCTGCTCGCCGACCTTGGCGCGGCCACCACGACGCAGATCGTGGAGCGGCTGCGCGACGAGCTGGGCCGCCGCGCCGTGCGTTCCTCCGACGAGGCCCGTGAGGTGCTGCGCGAGGTGCTGACCGCCGCGCTGTCCACGGACTCGGAGCGCTCGGTGCGCGCGCTGCCGCACGAGGCCGACGGCAGGAAGCAGCCGGCCGTCGTGCTGGTCGCCGGCGTGAACGGCACCGGCAAGACCACCACCACCGGCAAACTCGCCCGGGTCCTGGTCGCCCAGGGCGCCACCGTGGTGCTCGGCGCGGCCGACACGTTCCGCGCCGCGGCCGCCGACCAGTTGCAGACCTGGGGCGAACGCGCGGGTGCTTCGGTGGTGCGCGGCAAGGAGGGCGCGGATCCCGCCGCGGTCGCCTTCGACGCGGTCAAGCAGGGCATCACCGAGAGCGTGGACGCGGTATTGGTGGACACCGCCGGCCGCCTGCACACGAAGACCGGCCTGATGGACGAGCTGGGCAAGGTCAAGCGAGTCGTGGAGAAGCAGGCCAAGGTCGACGAGGTCCTGCTGGTCCTCGACGCGACGACCGGCCAGAACGGCCTCGCCCAGGCCCGGGTCTTCGCCGAGGTGATCGACGTGACCGGCATCGTGCTCACCAAACTGGACGGTACCGCCAAGGGCGGCATCGTCTTCCAGGTCCAGCGCGAACTCGGCGTCCCGGTGAAACTGGTCGGCCTCGGCGAGGGCCCGGACGACCTGGCGCCGTTCGAACCGGGTGCCTTTGTGGACGCGCTGCTGGGCTGAGCGGAGCGGGTTCTCGTGACTGCCGTCGGGAGCGGGTGGACGCCGGGAATCACCCCACCGGCAGCTGCTGGGCCAGCCGGTCCGCGATCTTCTGCACCACCGGCGCGATGTGGCCGACGGCGTCCGCGGTGAGGCGGCCGGACGGGCCGGAGACCGACACCGCGGCCGGGACCGGCGCGCCCGGGACGGCGACCGCGATGCAGCGGACGCCCAGTTCCTGCTCGGCCTCGTCCAGCGCGTAGCCCTGGCCTGCGATCTTCTTCAGCTCGTCCGCCAGCGCCTTCGGGTCGGTGAAGGTGTGTTCGGTGTAGGCGGGCATGCCGGTGCGCGACAGCAGCGTCGCGACTTCGTCGGCGGGTAGCTGCGCGAGCATCGCCTTGCCGACGCCGGTGCCGTGCGGCAGCAGCCGGCGCCCCACCTCGGTGAACATTCGCATCGAGTGCTTCGACGGCACCTGTGCCACGTACACGACTTCGTCGCGTTCCAGCACGGCCAGGTTCGCCGTCTCACCGACCTCGTCGACGAGCTGCGCGAGAAGCGGCCGTGCCCACGCACCGAACTGCATGCTTGCGTTCTCACCGAGGCGGATCAGCCGGGCACCCAGTGCGTAGCGCCGATTGTTGTTCTGCCGCACGTAACCCAGGTCCACGAGCGTCCGGATCAGGCGGTGGATCGTCGGCATCGGCAGCCCGGACAGGGTCGCCAGCTCCGACAGGCTGGCCTCGCCACCGGTGTCCGCCAGGTGTTCCAGCAGCTCGAACGCCCGCTGCAGCGACTGCACGCCGCCATCCCGCCCGCCTTTCTCCGCCGCCACCGGTGGTCCTCCTCACAGTCCCGATTGAGCTTCCGCTATGCAGAAACTATAGTCCGTCATGTAGAAACCGTAAGGACGTTATCCCAACCAGTACTCGGGGTGTTGCGCATGTCTGAAGCCCAGGTCCTCGGCGGATCGGTCGAGCGCGGGGACGAGATCCTGACGCCGGAAGCCCTCGCCTTCGTGGCGGGGCTGCACGACGTGTTCGCCGCGCGCCGCGATGAGCTGCTGGCCGCCCGCGGCAAGCGCCGCGAGGAGGCCCGCACCACCGGACGGCTCGACTTCCTGCCCGAGACGAAGGAAATCCGCGAGAGCGACTGGCAGGTCGCCGGGGCGCCCGTAGCGCTGCGCGATCGCCGCGTGGAGATCACCGGCCCGACCGACCGCAAGATGACCATCAACGCGCTCAACTCCGGCGCCAAGGTGTGGCTCGCGGACTTCGAGGATGCGAACACGCCGCACTGGGCCAACGTCGTCGGCGGACAGGTCAACCTGCACGACGCCGTACGCGGCAGCATCACGCTCGACCAGAACGGCAAGCACTACGCGCTGAAGGACGGCGTCGAGCACGCGACGATCGTGGTCCGCCCGCGTGGCTGGCACCTCGATGAGCGCAACCTCACCTTCGGTGGGCGCAAGGGGGTCGGCGCGCTGGTCGACTTCGGCTTCTACTTCTTCCACAACGTGCGCGCGCTGCTCGACAGCGGCAAGGGGCCGTACTTCTACCTGCCGAAGATGGAGAGCCACCTCGAAGCGCGACTGTGGAACGACGTGTTCACGCAAGCCGAGAAGGCGTTGGGTATCGAGCACGGCACCGTCCGCGCGACTGTGCTGATCGAGACCATCCCGGCCGCGTTCGAGATGGAAGAGATCCTGTACGAGCTGCGTGAGCACGCTTCGGGGCTGAACGCGGGGCGTTGGGACTACCTGTTCAGCGTGATCAAGTACTTCCGCGACGCGGGCGAGAAGTTCGTACTGCCGGACCGTAACTCGGTGACCATGACCGCGCCGTTCATGCGTGCGTACACCGAGTTGCTGGTGCGTACGTGCCACAAGCGCGGTGCGTTCGCCATCGGTGGGATGGCGGCGTTCATCCCTAGCAAGGACCCTGAGGTCAACCAGGGCGCCTTCGACAAGGTGCACGCGGATAAAGCGCGCGAAGCAGGCGATGGCTTCGACGGTTCGTGGGTTGCGCACCCCGGCATGGTGGCGCTGTGCAAGGACGAGTTCGACAAGGTTCTCGGCGACAAGCCCAACCAGCTGGAGCGCACCCGTGACGAGGTGAGCGTGACGGCCGATCAGCTGCTCGACGTCGCGTCGACCCCGGGTAGCGCGACCGCGGCCGGGCTGCGTGCCGCGGTCGACGTCGGCGTCCGCTACATCGCGTCCTGGTTGAGCGGCAACGGTGCGGCGGCCATCCACAACCTGATGGAGGACGCCGCCACGGCGGAGATCTCGCGGTCGCAGGTGTGGCAGTGGGTCAAGAACGGCACACAGCTCGACAATGGCGAGAAGGTCACCGCGGAGCTGGTGCGCGGCGTTGTCGCCGACGTACGCGGCGAGCTGGCCGCCGAGGTGCCCGAGGAACTGCTGAAGCCGGCGGTCGAGCTGTTCGAGCAGGTCGCCCTGGCCGACGAGTTCCCCGACTTCCTGACCCTGCCGGCCTACGAGTACATCCAGTAATGGCGGGTCGGCTCACCGAGGACGTCTACACCGCAGCGGACGCGCGTTTGGCCGAGGCCGACGCGCGCGTCGCGGCCAGCTACCCCGGTGAGTCGCCGGGTCGCCGGCCCGTACACACGGTGTACGTGCCGGCGTCCCAGTACCGCACGCGCCTGGTCGCAGACTGGGGCAAACAGGCGATGCGGGTCTTCATCGAGCACGGTGATCTGCTCGACCTGGACCCGGCTGTCGCCGAGCGAGTCCGCGAGAAGCTCCTTACCGAGCCGATCGAGGATTTGCGCATCGATTTCGAAGACGGCTACGGCCACCCCGGCGACGACGTGGAGGACGCCGACGCGTTGTCCGCAGGGCGCACGCTCGCCACGACAGGTGGCACGCCGTTCGCCGGAATCCGCTTCAAGAGCTTCGAAGCTGCGACGCGACGGCGTGGCATCCGTACGCTCGACCTGTTCCTCTCGGGGCTGCTCGAAGAAGGGCCTCTGCCAGACGGTTTCGTGGTGACGCTGCCGAAGGTCACCGCAGTGGAACAGGTCGAGGTCGCTGCAGACGTCCTCGCGCGTCTCGAAGCCGCGTACGGGCTTGCCGAGGGCACGCTGCGGTTCGAGGTGCAGATCGAGACCGCACAGTCGGTCCTGTCGACCGACGGCACGGTCTCGGTCGCGCGGATCATCCATGCCGCCGCCGGCCGTTGTTCCGGGTTGCACTACGGGACGTACGACTACAGCGCGGGCCTGGGCATCGCGGCGGCGTACCAGAGCATGGCGCATCCGGCGGCCGACTTCGCGAAGCAGTTCATGCAGCTGGCCGCGGCGGGTACCGGCGTACGGCTGTCCGACGGTTCGACCAACCGGCTGCCGGTGGGCAACGACCTGGACGGCGCGTGGGCGGAGCACCGGCGTCTGGTGCGCCGTTCCCTTGAGAACGGCTTCTACCAGGGTTGGGATCTTCACCCGCACCAACTGCCGACCCGCTTCGCCGCGACGTACGCCTTCTATCGCGAAGGCCTCCCGTCCGCGGCGCAGCGGCTGCGGAACTACGCGGACCAGGTTTCCGGCGGCGTGCTCGACGAGCCGGCCACCGCCGAGGCGCTCGCGCGGTACCTGCTCGGCGGCTACCACTGTGGTGCGCTGGCCGAGGCGGAGTTGCCGTTCGACGTGCGCACCCTGGATGCCTACGCCCGCCGCGAAGCACGTGGGTAAACTTCCTGCCGGTCTTCAAGGGGCGGGAAGGAACGCACTACCGATGACGGAAAACACAGCCGGCGAAACCGGACAGGTGGAAACCCACGAGTTCCAGTCCGAGGCGCGGCAGCTGCTGCAGCTGATGATCCACTCGATCTACTCGAACAAGGACATCTTCCTGCGCGAGCTGGTGTCGAACGCCTCCGATGCGCTGGACAAGCTGCGGCTGGAGACCTACCGGGACAAGGAGCTGCAGGCCGACACCGACGACCTGCACATCGAGATCGACCTGGACACCGAGGCCCGCACGGTCACCGTGCGCGACAACGGCATCGGCATGTCCCGCGACGACGTGGTGAACCTGATCGGCACGATCGCCAAATCGGGCACCGCGGAGTTCCTGCGCAAGCTCAAGGAAGCCAAGGACGAGGCGAAGGGCGCGGCCGGGCAGGACCTGATCGGCCAGTTCGGCGTCGGCTTCTACTCCAGCTTCATGGTCGCCGACAAGGTCACTCTGGTGACCCGCCGGGCGGGCACCGGCGAGGGGGTGCGCTGGGAGTCCGCCGGCGAGGGCACCTACACCATCGAGCCGGTCGCCGACGCCCCGCAAGGCACCTCGGTGACGCTCCACCTGAAGCCGGTCGACGACGAGGACCACCTCTACGACTACGCCTCGCCGTGGAAGATCCGCGAGATCGTCAAGCGGTACTCGGACTTCATCACCTGGCCGGTCAAGATGGCCAAGACCGGCACTCCCGAGGCGAGCGCGCCCGAGGAAGACACCTCCGAGGACGGCGCAGGCGAAGCGGCCGCGCCCGAACTCGAGACGGTCAACTCGATGAAGGCGCTCTGGGCGCGTTCGAAGGACGAGGTCTCCGACGAGGAGTACCACGAGTTCTACAAGCACATCAGCCACGACTGGACCGATCCGCTGGAAACCGTGCGGATGCAGGCCGAGGGCACCTTCGAGTACCAGGCGCTGCTGTTCCTGCCGTCGCGGGCGCCCATGGACCTGTTCATGCGGGACGCGAAGCGCGGCGTGCAGCTCTACGTCAAGCGCGTCTTCATCATGGACGACTGCGAAGCGCTGATGCCGAACTACCTGCGCTTCGTCAAGGGCGTCGTGGACGCGCAGGACCTCTCGCTGAACGTCTCGCGCGAGATCCTGCAGCAGGACCGGCAGATCCGCGCCATCCGGCGTCGGCTGGAGAAGAAGGTCCTGGCCACGGTCAAGACGATGATGACCGAGGACGCGGAAAAGTACGCGACCTTCTGGCGCGAGTTCGGCCGCGCGGTCAAGGAGGGCCTGCTCGACGATCCGGAGAACCGCGAGCAGATCCTGGAGATTTCCTCGTTCGCCTCCACCCACCACGCGGAGAACCCGACCTCGCTGCGGGACTACGTGTCGCGGATGAAGGACGGCCAGGAGCACATCTACTTCGCCACCGGCGAATCCCGCGGCACCATCGAGAACTCGCCGCACCTGGAGGCCTTCCGGGCCAAGGGGTACGAGGTGCTGATCCTGACCGACCCGGTCGACGAGATGTGGGTCGACGGGGTCACCGGCTTCGACGGGAAGTCCTTCCAGTCGGTCGCCAAGGGCGAGGTCGACCTCGGGGACGACAAGACCACCGACGAGCAGAAGGCGGACTACGCCGACCTGCTGAAGTGGATGTCGGCCTCGCTGTCGGAGTCCGTCAAAGAGGTCCGGCTGTCCTCGCGGCTGACCACCTCGCCGTCCTGCGTGGTCGGTGACGCGGGCGATCTGACCCCGACGCTGGAGAAGATGTACCGCGCGATGGGCCAGGAGCTGCCGCAGGTCAAGCGGATCCTGGAGCTGAACCCGGAGCACCCGCTGGTCACCGGCCTGCGCACGGCGTACGGGGAGAACCCGGCCGACGCCACGCTGGCCGAGACCGCGGAACTGCTGCACGGTATGGCCCTGCTCGCCGAAGGCGGCGAGCTGAGCGACCCGAGCCGCTTCCTGGCCCTGGTCGCCGACCGCGCCGCGAAGGTGCTCTGACGGCGTCCCCCGGTGGCGCTCCGCCACCGGGGGACAGCCCCGGGTTTTCGAGGTTTTGCCGCTCTGGCAGGCGGAATTCGTGCCCGATCTTTGAGGGGTACCTATTCGGCGGTCAGCGCGAGATAGACGTCGACCTGGGTGGCGAAGTCGTTCAGGTCCGCGCCGAGCAGCTCGGCGGCCCGGCCGATGCGGTAGCGCAACGTGTTCACGTGGATGTGCAGTGCTTTCGCGGCCCGGGTCGGCGAGCCGGAGCATTCCAGGTAGACCCGGACCGTGTGCACCAGGTTCGAGTGCTGTTCGGCGTCGTAGTCCAGGAGCGGCCCGAGCCGGCGTCGGCGTACCGCGCGGCGCAGGTCCGGCGACGCTCCGGCGAGCAGAAGCTGGTGCACGCCCACCTCGTCGGCCGGCACGACGGCGATCGGGCCGGGACGGGCGGCGGCGAGAATGAGCGCCTGCCGGGCGACTTCCCGTGCCCCCTCCGCTTCCGCCGCGGGGACCGCGTCGGCGAATCCGGCCGCGAGGCGGGAGGCGTGCAGTAGAGGCTCCACTGTGGACAGTGCAGCGGTGGTGGTTTCCGCCCAGTCTTCGGGCCAGTGCGCGCCGGGCACAAGCGCGAACGCCTCGCCCTCGGCGCCCGGGGTGAAGGCGAACGGGGCGGGGGCGAGGAGCTCGGCCAGTACCTCGGCGGCCTCGTCGGAACCATCCGTGCGCAGGGCGATCGCCCGGACCGGGCCGTCGCCGATCGTGGCGGGTTCGGGTGCTTGCCTGGCGAGGCTGATCAGCCCGGCCAGTTCTTCGGCCAGTTCGGCGTGTGCGCCGCTCAGTGGACCGGCCACGGCCAGCAGCCACGGCACGGACTGCCTGCCTTCCACCGGGAGCACGGTGAGCCCGCCCGCCGCGGTCGGACGGCGGTGGGCGGCGATGAACCGTCGGACCGCCTCGGCCGGGTCGATCGGCAGCACCTCCGTCCCCGCGACGACCCGCGGCACCGCGGAAAGCACCCAGCACGGCGTATCCAGCTCTTCGGCGGCGCGGTCGAGCAGGCCGGACACCGGCGTGCCTTCGGCGGCGGCGGTCAGCAAACGTTTGCGTGCCTCGTCCGCGGTGGCCGCGAGGGCCAGCACGACCCGTTCGGTGACCACGGCGAAGGACAGCTCAGGCGGTACCTCCAGCAGCGCGATGCGGTGCCGGGCACAAGCGGTGACGACGTCGTCCGGGATCCCGCCCGAATCGGCGCCGGAGGCGGCCAGCGCGGCGGCTCCGGACGCGGCGAGCGCGGCCACGAACGGTTCCGCGTCCCCGGGCGCCCGCCACCACAGCAACCCGGACAGGACCAGCTCGCCCGCGCCGAGGTAGCGGCCGGGGTCGCGCAGCTCGGTCGCGTAGAGCCTGGTCACCGCCCGGTCGAGCAGCTCGTCCGGGCTGCCCGGGTGCCGCCGCAGGCCGGGCAGGTCCAGCAGGGTTCGCACGGTCGTCATCAGACTTGTAGGAAAGCACAAACGGGTGGTCCCGCGCTGCCGCGGCTTTCATGGCGTGCCACCGTTGCCGGGCGGCGGGCGTTCGGCGTGTACTGGTTGCTTCCCTGGAGAAGAGGAGCCCGGCGTGGAGTTCCTGCGGCCCGAATCGCTCGGCGAAGCGCTCGCCGAGCTGACCCGGATGCCGGACGCCCTACCCCTGGCCGGCGGTACGGACGTGCTGGTCGAGCTGAACTTCGACCAGCGGCGCCCGGCCGCGCTGCTCGATCTGACCCGGGTGCCGGAGCTGGCCGGATGGTCCATTTCGGACGGCCGGGTGCGGCTAGGTGCCACGGTGCCCTACGCGCGGATCATCACGGAGCTGGGGGCGCGCGCGCCGGGGCTGGCGATGGCGGCGCGGACCGTCGGTTCGCCGCAGATCCGCAACCGGGGCACGGTCGGGGGCAATCTCGGGGCGGCTTCTCCGGCCGGGGACATGCATCCGGTGCTGCTGGCGCTCGACGGCGTGGTGGAGGTCGCCTCTGCTCAGGGCACGCGCGTCATCCCGGCTGAGGAGTTCTACCTGGGGGTCAAGCGGAACGCGCTGGAGCCCGGTGAGCTGATCACGGCTGTGCACTTGCCCGCGGACGCCGGGCCGCAGCAGTTCAGCAAGGTGGGGACGCGGAACGCGATGGTGATCGCGGTGTGTTCGTTCGCCTTGGTGCTGCGGCCGGATCAGCGTCGGGTGGGCACGGGGATCGGTTCGGCGGCGCCGACGCCGCGACGGGTGCAGGCAGCGGAGGAGTTCGCAGCGGGGGAGCTGCCGTGGGATCGGCCGGCGCCGCTGGGTGACGCGCTGCTCCGCCGGTTCGGCGAGCTGGTGGCCGCCGCCGCGGCGCCGATCGATGACGTGCGGGGGAGTGCGGGGTATCGGCGGCATGCGTTGTCGGTGCTGGCACGGCGGACGCTGACGTGGGCTTGGAGGGAGTTCTCATGCGCGTGAACATGACGGTGAATGGTGAGCCGCGGCAGGCGGACGACGTGTGGGAAGGCGAGAGCCTGCTGTACGTATTGCGCGAACGACTGGGGCTGCCTGGCTCGAAGAACGCGTGTGAGCAGGGCGAATGCGGTTCGTGCACAGTGTATCTGGACGATGTGCCGGTGTGTTCCTGCCTGGTCGCGGCAGGGCAGGTGGAGGGCCGCGCGGTCCGCACCGTGGAGGGCCTCGCAGACGGGGACCGGCTCGATCCGGTGCAGCAGTCCTTTGTAGACGCCGGGGCGGTGCAATGCGGATTCTGCACGCCCGGTCTCGTGGTCGCCGCGCACGACCTGCTTCGCCGGGTGGCCGAGCCCAGCGACGCGGAGATCCGGGAGGCGCTGGCCGGGAATCTGTGCCGGTGCACCGGATACGAGAAGATCCTGGACGCGGTCCGCCTCGCGGCCAAGGGCGGTGTCGCATGAGGACGGTCGTGGAGAACGCCGCGATCGCCACCGTCAGCGGCCCGGAGTACCGCAACGGCTACGTCCTGATCGATGGTGACCGCATCTCCGGCGTGGGCGCTGGAACGTTCCGCGGGGAAGCCGACGAGCGCGTGGACGCCGCCGGCTGCCTCGTCACCCCGGGCCTGGTGAACACCCACCATCACCTGTACCAGTGGGCGACCCGCGGCCTTGCCGCCGACCACACCCTCTTCGAGTGGCTGGTCGCGCTGTACCCGGTGTGGGGCCGTCTCGACGCGGAAATCACGCACGCGGCGGCCAGCGCGGGGATGGCTCGCCTGGCGCTGACCGGCTGCACGACGGTGGCCGATCACCATTACGTGTTCCCCTCCGACGGCGGGGATCAGGTGGCCGCGCTCGCCGCCGCGCGGGAGCGGATCGGCGTGCGGCTGCATCTGGTCCGCGGTTCGATGGACCGCGGCGAGTCCGACGGCGGCCTGCCGCCCGACCGGCTGGTGGAGAGCACCGAGGACGCGCTGCTCGGCACCGAAACGGCGATCGACCGTTTCCATGACCCCGATCCCGGTGCGCATCTGCGGATCGCGGTCGGCCCGTGCTCGCCGTTCAGTGTTACCGAAAAGCTGATGACCGGTGCCGCGGATCTGGCCCGGCGCAAGGGGGTCCGGCTGCACACCCACCTCGCCGAGACGCTCGACGAGCAGCGACAGTGCCTGGCCGAAACCGGGCGCACCCCTGCCGAGTACGCGGACCTGCTCGGCTGGCTCGGTACGGACGTGTGGCTGGCGCACACCGTGCACCTCGCCTCGGACGCGATCCGCCGCTTCGGTGCGACCGGCACGGGCTCCGCGCACTGCCCGACGTCGAACGGACGGCTGGGCACCGGGATCGCGCCGGTGCGTGACCTGCTCGACGCGGGCGCGCCGGTTGGTCTGGGCGTCGACGGGGCGGCGTCCAGTGAGTCCGGCGGGCTTGGCGAGGAGCTGCACCAGGCGTTGCTGCAGGCGCGTCAGCGCGGCGGGCCGACTGCGCTGACCACTCGGGAAGCGTTGTGGCTCGGCACGATGGGCGGCGCGCGCTGCCTCGGCCGGCAGGGCGAGCTGGGTTCGCTGGAGCCCGGCAAACTGGCGGATCTGGCGGTGTGGGACTTGTCCGGCCTGAACTACGCGGGCATCGACGACCCGGTGGCGGCGCTCGTCTTGGGCGCCACGCCACCGTTGTCGCGGGTTTTCGTCGGCGGGAAGACGGTGGTGGAGCAGGGCCGTCTGAAGCTGGCGGACGAGTCTGTGCTGGCCCGCGAGCTGACGGCGGCGAGCGCGCGGTTGCGGGAGGACCGATGACCACGACGGAACAGGCGACCGGTACCGCGAACGGCGTCGGCGCGAACGCGGCCCGGCCGGACGGCACGGTGAAGGTGCGTGGCGAATTCGCGTACGCCTCGGACCTGTGGCACGAGGACATGCTGTGGGGCGTCACGTTGCGCAGCCCGCATCCGTACGCGCGGATCCTCGGCATCGACCTGACCGAAGCGTTGCGGGTGCCCGGGGTCTACGCGGTGCTGACACACGAGGACGTGCCGGGCCTGAACCGCTACGGCTTGGAACACGCTGACCAGCCGGTGCTCGCCGACGAAGTCGTGCGTTACCAAGGGGAACCGGTCGCGCTCGTGGCCGCCGACCATCCGGAGACCGCGCGACGCGCAATGAAGCGGATCGAGGTGCGGTACGAGGAACTGACCCCGGTCACCGATTCCGAAGCGGCGGTCGCGGGTCTGGGCGCCGAGCTGCATCCGGGCGGCAACGTCGTGCGGCACGTACCGATTCGCCGTGGCGCGGCCGAGATTCCGGCGGATGTCGTGGTGTCCGGCGTGTACGAGGTCGGTATGCAGGACCAGGCCTTTCTCGGCCCGGAATCCGGGCTTGCCGTGCCGGACACCGAAGGCGGTGTGGACCTGTACGTGGCGACGCAGTGGTTGCACGTCGACCAGCAGCAGATCGTCGCGGCGCTCGGGCTTCCGGTGGAGAAGGTGCGGCTCACCCTCAGCGGCGTCGGCGGTGCGTTCGGCGGCCGGGAGGATCTGTCGATGCAGGTGCACGCGTGCCTACTGGCCTTGCACACCGGCAAGCCGGTGAAGATGGTCTACAACCGCGAAGAATCCTTTTACGGCCACGTGCACCGGCATCCGGCGAAGATGTACTACGAGCATGGTGCCACGAGGGACGGTCGCCTGGTGTACGTCCGGGCGCGGATCTTCCTCGACGGTGGTGCGTACGCCTCGTCCACCGGCGCCGTCGTGGCGAACGCCGCGACGCTCGGCGTGGGACCGTACACAGTGGACAACGTGTCGGTGGACTGCTGGGGCACGTACACGAACAACCCGCCGTGCGGCGCGATGCGTGGGTTCGGCGCGGTGCAGGCTGCGTTCGGCTACGAGTCCCAAATGGACCGGCTGGCCGCGGCCTGCGGTATCGACGCGGTGGAAGTCCGCATGCGCAACGCCATGCGCGAGGGTTCGGCCATGCCGACCGGCCAGGTCGTGGACTCCGCGGCTCCGGTGGCCGAACTGCTCGAACGCGTGCGGGACAAGCCGTTGCCCGCCGAGCGCGGCAATGACCTGCGGAACCTCCCCGGCGGGGTGTCCAACACCACGCACGGCGAGGGCGTTGTGCGCGGGGTTGGTTACGCCGTCGGCATCAAGAACATCTGCTTCTCCGAAGGTTTCGACGACTACTCGACGGCCCGCGTCCGGCTGCAGGTCGTCGGCGGCGAACCCGCGGCCACCGTGCAGACCGCTGCCTGCGAGGTCGGGCAGGGGCTGGTCACCGTGCTGCAGCAGATCGTGCGGACCGAGCTGGGTGTGGAGCAGGTGACCGTGCTGCCGATGGACACGTCGATCGGCAACAGCGGATCCAGCTCCGCCTCCCGGCAGACCTACGTCACCGGGGGCGCGGTGCGCTCGGCCTGCGCCGCCGTCCGGACCCGGCTGCTGGCGCATGCCGCGCTGGAGCCGCAAACCCGTTTCTCCGGCGGCAAACTGCTCTCCGCCGGCGGAGAGGTCGTCCTGGTTTCCGTCCTGGCGGACGAGCTGTTCGACGAAACCCGGGAATGGCGCCACCGCCCGACCACCGCACTGGACCCGGAAACCGGCCAGGGCGATGCCCATGTGCAGTATGGCTTCGCGGCCCACCGCGCCGTGGTCGATGTGGATGTGGAGCTGGGCCTGGTCAAGGTCGTGCAGCTGGACTGCGCGCAGGATGTCGGCAAGGCGATGAACCCCCAGGCCGTCGTCGGGCAGATCCAGGGAGGTTCCGCCCAGGGCCTCGGCCTCGCGGTGATGGAGGAGATCCAGGTGGTGGACGGCAAGGTCCGCAACCCGTCGTTCACCGATTACCTGATCCCCACCGTGCTGGACATGCCCCCGATGTCGATCGACGTCCTGGAACGCCCCGACCCGCACGCCCCCTACGGCCTCCGCGGCGTCGGCGAACCCCCCACGATCTCCTCGACCCCCGCCATCGTCGCCGCCATCCGCGCCGCGACCGGACTCGCGCTGAGCCGCGTCCCGGTCCGTCCGGAACATCTCACCGGCACTTGAGGCCGGTCTGCTGTGTGCCTGGTCGGGCCTGGCTGGGTCGGGCCTGCCGGACCAGGCCCGCCGTGCTGAGCTGGTTGGTGTGGCTGGAATCCCTGGCGTTGCCGGAATGCCCGGTGGTGCCCGCTGCTCGGGTGAGCCCGGTTCGCGGGGTCGGTGTCTGCCTGTTCTCGGCCTCAGTCCGCCCCGTATAGGGGCTGGACGGTGCCGCTGGTGGCGAGGACGGAGTTGTGGTCCGCCGACCGGGGCGGGGCGGGTGGTCAGGCGGCGCGGGGTTGGGCGGTGTGGTGGGTGTTGGTTCGGGGTTTTCGTTGGGGGTCGAGGTATTCGGGTGGGGTGAACTGGGGGCGGCCGTGGGTGATGCGGAGGGTCCAGCCGCTGCGGTGGAGCAGGCGGTGGTGGTGTTTGCACAGCAGAGTGAGGTTGTCGAGGGAGGTGGGGCCGCCGTTCCACCATTCGATGATGTGGTGGGCGTCGCAGTGGCGGGGTGGGCGGGTGCAGCCGGGGAAGGTGCAGCCGCGGTCGCGGAGGGTGAGGGCGGTGCGGATGGGGTCGGTGACGAGTCGTTTCGCGCGGCCGACGTCGAGGGGCTGGCCGGGGGAGCCCAGGACGGCGGGGATGAGGCGGCAGTCGCAGGCGAGGGTTCGGGCTTCGGCGGCGGTGAGTGGGGTGGCGGGGTCCAGGTGGGCGTGGCCGAGTCCGGTGCGGAGCGTGTCCAGGGGGATGGTGACGACGAGGTCGGCTCGGCCACCGCTGCGGTTGGGGGCGTCGGGGTGGCCGGCGGCGAGGGCGATGATCTCCATGAGCGCGTCCCCGTATCGCTCGGCACGGCTTCGCGCCGGCTGTTCGTCGGCGGGGTCAACAGCAGGGCCAACAGCAGGGCCAACAGCAGGGCCAACAGCAGGGCCAACAGCAGGGCCAACAGCGGGGCCAACAGCGGGGCCGTCGGCTGGGCCAATGGCAGGGCCAACAGCAGGGTGGCCGGGAGGGTCATCGGTGCGGGAATCCATGCGGGAGCCGGTGCGGGGTGCGGCGAGGGGTTCCAGCAGGGCGAGGGCCGACGCTCCGGATACCGGATCAAGGTGACCGTCGAACACCACCGTCCCATCCCGGCGGGTGCGCAGCCGCAGGGCGCGCTCGGGTACGGGGGTATCGCGAGGGGGAGTGCCATCCGGGTCGAGCAGGTCGAGAGCGCGACGGCCGGCGACGGCGATCTCGGCCACTCCCGCGGTATGGGCCAGCTCGACCAGCGTGTGTTCTGTGCGGTCCCGGTCCGCGGCGCTCACGGTGGCCGGGATCGCGTGCAGCACGGATACGATCGCGTCGGCCTGGGCGGGGGAGAGCGCACCCTCCGCGACCGCCTGCCCGGTGAGTGGTGCCGCAGCGGGAACCTCCGCGCCGTCGAGACCGTGGCCGGGATTGGTGGCGAGTGCCCGCGCCACCAGTTTCCGTACCGTGGCGGGGGATGTCCGCGCCAGTTCGGCCACCAGCGCCGCCGTCGACGAATAGCCCAGCTCCTGCGCGCCACCACCGCCATCCAGGTGCGCAATCACCCGGCACACCCGCGACTCCTGCCGCCACAACGCCGCCAGCTCCTCCCGCAGCAGGGAAGCGGCTTCCCCTGCGGTGAGCTGCCACAACTCCCGATTCGGGGCGGCGGAGGACGAGGTCTCGAACACCCCGCCAGCCTACCGGAACCGAACGCCTGTTCGACGTCGCACAATCAGGTGAAGCTCACAAAAGTCCACTATGGACAATCAAAAACCTGTAACTGACAAGGGAAGAAGCCTGAAAGTCCAGGAAAAGTCCACATTGGACCATGGTTCAGCCCCTGATTCCATCCACCCCCAGCTCCGCAAGCAGCCGCCGAGCGGTATCAGCCACCGAAGCACCCGCAACGGCCATCGGCTCGATCGAACGCATCGACCTGGCCAGCACGAACGCGCCCTCCAGGCTGTTGATCAGGCTGATGGTCAACGTCCGCGCCGCATCCCGGGGCAGCCCGAAGGGGGCGAACTTCTCCGTCCCCGCCTCGATCCAGGCCGTGAACACGTCGGCGGTGGCTTTGCGGAGCGGCTCGTTCGTGGTCGCGACTTCCAGTGCCACCGTGGCGATCGGGCAGCCTTCGACGTAGTCGGTCTCCAGCAGCGTGGTCACGCCCGCGGCGAAGAACGTCTCGATGCCGGTGAGCAGATCCGGCGCGGGTGCGATGAACAGATCGAACAGCTGGATGTATGCCATGCCCGAAGTGCGCACGACTTCCTCGCCCAGCTGCTCCTTGCCGCCGGGGAAGAAGTGGTACAGCGACCCGAACGGCGCGCCTGCCTTCTCCACGATCTGCTTCACGCCCGTGCCGCTGTATCCGCCCTGCCGGAACAGTTCGGCGCCGGCGGCGAGGATGCGGTCCTTCGTCCCTGTCACGGCGCCGAGGATAACTCGTGGCCGCTAGAGCGTTCTATCAATCGAGGCCCGAACACCAGGTTCAGCACCACCGCGGTCACGCATCCGGCGCTGATCCCGGAGTTGAGCACCACCTGCAGCGCAGCGGGGAACCCCGAGTAGAAGCCCGGCGCGGCGATCGGGATCAGCCCGACGCCGAGCGACGCGGCGACGATCGCGACGTTCGCCGGGTGCTCGAACGACGCCTTCGCCAGCGTACGCACGCCACTTACCGCGACGCTGCCGAACAGCACCAGCCCGGCCCCGCCGAGCACCGGTTGCGGGACCAGCGCGACGATCCCGCCGGCGATAGGGAACGCGCCCAGCAGCACGAGCACCGCCCCGGCGGCTGCGACCACGTACCGGCTGTACATGCGGGTCAGTGAAACGAGGCCGATGTTCTGCGCGAACGCCGTGCAGGCGAAGCCACCGAAGATGGTCCCGACCGCGGTGGACAGCCCGTCCGCGCGCAGTCCATCGGCCAGCGTGCGGCTGGTCGTCGGGCGGTCCACGATCTCGCCCAGCGCCAGCAGATCGGCGGTGCTCTCGGCCATCGTCACCAGCATCACGACGAGCATCGAGAGGATGGCTGCCACCTCGAACCGCGGCGCGCCGAAGTGGAACGGCGAGGCGATGCCGAACACCGGCGCCTGCCGCAGAGTAGACGTGTCGACTTGACCCAGTGGCCAGGCCACGAGCGTGCCCGCGACCAGCCCGAGCAGCAGGGCGATCCGGCTCCAGAATCCGTGCAGGAACCGGGTGAACACCAGCACCGCGGCCAGTGTGACCCCGGCGAGCAGCAGCCCGGAGGGCCGGACAGCGGGCCGCTGTGCGGAAATCCACTGCACGGCGACCGGCAGCAGCGAGATCCCGATGAGGGTGATCACCGTACCGGTGACCACCGGCGGGAAAAATCGGGTGAGCTTCGAGAAGAACGGCGCGGCCAGCACCATGAACACGCCGCCGGTCAGCGTCGCGCCGAAGACGATGCCCAGTGCGTTGCCGGAACGGTGTTGCGCCGCGATGGCGAGAATCGGCGCCACGGCGGCGAATGTGACGCCGTTGACCAGCGGCAGCCGGGCACCGAACCGCCAGATTCCGAGCGTCTGCAGCAGTGTGGCCAGACCGGCGGTGAACAGTGCGGCGCTGATCAGCAGCGCCAGCTGCCCGGGAGACAGGCCCACCGCGGCGCCGATCACCAGCGGTGGGGCCACTACGCCAGCGTACATGGCCGCGACATGCTGCACTCCGCCGAGTACGAGCTGTGGCAACGGGGGCGCCGCGTCGACAGGATGACGCGCAGGTCGTTCCTTTGTGGACATTGCTCTCCCGGGATCGGGGCTAGAGCACGGCGCCGGTCCAGGCCGGGCCGGGCTCTTCGGCTTCGTCGCGCACCGCGGAGCCTTCGATCAGGCCGTACGGGCGGTCGGCGGCGTAGAACACCTCGCCGGGGTTCTCCAGGCCGAACGGGCTCAGATCGACGAGGAAGTGATGCTTGTTCGGCAGCGAAAGCCGGACCTCGGCGACCTCCGGCCGCGCCCGCAGCACCGCCTCGCCCATTGAGTACAAGGTCTGCTGCAGCGACAGGCTGTGCTTGGTGGCGAACGTTTCCAGCATCGTCCGCCGGATCTCGCGGTGGCTGCCGGCCCAGTCGATCCCGCCCTCGCCTTGGTATCGCCACCGCGCGGTGACGGCGGTGGCCAGAATGCGGTCATCGGTCTCGTCCAGCGTCGTGTATTCGTCCCGAGGGAAACCGTGGAACTCCGAGCCGGTCGACTTCAGCACCACCAGACCGTCCACACCGGACACGATCCATGCCCGGTTCTCCCGCACCGTCACGGCGGTCGTGCGGGTTTCCCCGCCGGCGCGGCTGAACGCGTGGTCGTGCGGCACGCCGTCGACCGGGATCCGGTCCCAGCCGTGCTCGGCGATGGTGATCCGCGCGCTGGTGATCTTTTCCTGCGTGCGGACGAAGCGCCTGCCCAGGCGTAGCGCGAAATCCTCGATCTCCCCGACGTCCTGCTGCTTGGCGAAGGCGTACACGGTGTTCTTCTGCGTGTCCGTGGCCAGCACCGCGGAGTTGTCGCCGGTGAGGTGCGTGTCGGTCAGGTCGCCGCGCAACGCGGTGGACACGGTGAGGTCGCGCAGGTGGTGCACCGCGCCTTCCCTGCGCACCGTGACCAGCCGGACTTCGGACTTGCCGTATTGGTTGGGGCCCAAGGAGATTCCCACGTCAGCTCCCTCGGTAGGCCGAGTAGGCGAACGGGCTCAGCAGCACCGGCACGTGGTGGTGCGCAGTGCCGTCGGTGATCCGGAAGACGATCGTCACCTCCGGGAAGAACGCCTCCGGGCCCAGATACGAACTTGTGTCGAAGACCAGCCGGTAGACGCCGGGTTCGAGGCGGTCCGGGCCGAGGTCGCGGATCCGTCCGTCGGCATCGGTGACGCCTTCGGCGAGCAAAGTGCCGTCCTGCTCGAACCGTACGGCGATCCCGGCGGCCGGTTTTCCGGACGCGGTATCGAGGACGTGGGTTGTCACCAGGCTCATGCCGTCACCGCTTTCGCCAGGCGCAGGTGCGCTATTTCGGCCAGCTCGGCGCCAGCGACGTCCACTTCGGACTCCGGGTCGTTGCCCAGCCGCTTCCGGAGGTTCGCCAGCAGCTCGGCCCCGCTGCGGCCCTGGGCGCGTACCAGGAAAACGTGCCCGAAGCGGGCTTCGTACTCGGCGTTGGCGGCGGCGAACTCGTCCGCATTGTCCACTTCGGACTGTTCTGCCCGCGACCTGTCGTCTTCGGCGCGGTGGCCGCCGGGCGGTTCGCCGATCCGCGGATGCGTTGCGATGGCTGCGCGAACTTCGTCCCGGCGTAATGGCATGTCCGCGGCCGCGTGCAGGGCGGCGAGATCGGCGTACGGGCGTCCTCTCAGCACGGCCTCGACCCAGCGTGGCGCGGCCAGGCACGCAGTGAGCACGGGCCGGACGTCGGCGGCTTCCGCGGAGTTGAACTCGGCGAGTGCGAACGGCACGGCGACCTCCTCGCGGCAGGGGGACCTGGTTGTTCCGCCGACCGTACGACTGGCTTGGCCATTCGTCAACAGTTTGTTGAACGGGCTGGTCAGTCGGCTTCCCGGTTGAGATAGTTGTAGACCGTGAAGCGGGTGACGCCCAGCGCTTCGGCCACCGCGGACACCGATTTCCGCAGGTGGAACGCACCGCGTTCGCGCAGCAGCCGCACCGCGCGCTGCTTGCCGGGGCGGTCCAGTTCGGCCAGCTTCGCGCCCAGTTCCCGCTCCACGTCGGCGATCAGCCGGGACAGCGCGCTGTTCAGCTCGACGGGCGGGCCGGGCTTGGTTTCGTCCGTGCGTCGCAGCTGCAGGGTGACCCGGGTGGCGCCGCCTTCGAGCGCGGCCCGCGCGATCGCCGGCAGCGACGCCAGCAGCTCGTCCACGCTGCCGCGGGCGAGGGTGCCGAGCGGGCCGAAGTCGGTTTCGAGCCCGGCCTCCTCGGCCGCGGCGCGGGCCAGGAGGGCGTGCTCCGGCGGAGCGCCTTCGCCGTGGAACGGCTCGCTGGTGAACTCGGCTTCCAACTGCACCCACTGACCGTAACGTGCGCCGGGTGGCGTTGACGAGCCGCGAACGGCGTCGCTAATCTCGTTTGGCGAAACAGCCTTTCCGTACCGTGAAATCCCGGTGTCGGGGTGAGGAGTGTGCCCGCCGATGGATCTCGTGGTACGCGCCGCTCGGGCGGTGACTCCGGCCGGGGAAGGCCCGGTGACGCTCGGGGTCGAAGACGGCCGAATCGCCGTAGTGGCGCCCGGATTCGTGGACCTGCCGGGTGTGCGGGTGATGGCACTCGGCGAGGACGAGGTGTTGCTGCCCGGGCTTGTCGACACCCATGTGCACGTCAACGATCCGGGCCGGGCGGAGTGGGAAGGGTTCGAGACGGCGACTCGCGCGGCCGCCGCCGGTGGCGTGACCACCATCGTGGACATGCCGCTGAACAGCCTGCCGCCGACGGTCGAAGTGGCCGCGCTGGCGGTCAAGCGCGCGGTTGCCGAAGGCCGGGTGCACGTCGACGTCGGGTTCTGGGGCGGTGCGGTGCCGGGCAACGAGGGCGCGCTGCGTGCGCTGCACGACGAGGGTGTGTTCGGGTTCAAGTGTTTCCTGCTGCATTCCGGGGTCGACGAGTTCCCTCCGCTGGACCCGGCCGGGTTGGAGTCGGCGATGCGGGAGCTGGCCTCGTTCGGCGCGCAGCTGATCGTGCACGCGGAGGATTCCGACGCGATCGACGCGGCGCCGGATCCGCACGGCGAGCGATACGCCGATTTCCTGTCCTCCCGCCCGCGCGGCGCGGAGAACCTGGCCATCGCACACGTCATCGAGACGGCCCGGCGGACGGGTGCTCGGGCACACGTCCTCCATCTGTCCTCTTCGGACGCTCTGCGGCAGATCGCCGGTGCCCGACGCGACGGCGTGGCACTGTCGGTGGAGACCTGCCCGCACTACCTGAGCTTCGTCGCTGAGGAAATCCGTGACGGGGCAACGCAATTCAAGTGCTGCCCGCCGATCCGTGAGGCGCGCAACCGGGAGCTGCTGTGGCAGGGTCTCGCGGACGGCGTGATCGAAACCGTGGTCAGCGACCATTCGCCGTGCACGCCGGAGCTGAAGCGGTTCGACACCGGCGATTTCGGTCTCGCCTGGGGTGGGATCTCCAGTCTGCAGCTGGGTCTTCCGGCGGTCTGGACCCAAGCGAGGCAACGGGGTTTCACGCTGTCCGATGTGGTCTCCTGGATGGCCGCGAACCCGGCGGCGCAGGTGGGCATGCGGCACAAGGGACGCCTCGAACCCGGCTGTGACGCGGACTTCTGCGTGTTCGCGCCGGACGAGACGTTCGTCGTGGAGGTTGCGAAGCTGGCGCACCGCAACCCGGTGAGCGCCTACGACCAGCGCCCGCTGGCCGGGGTCGTGCGGGGCACCTGGCTGCGTGGCGAACCTGTGACCGGTGGTGAGCCGCGTGGGCGGCTGCTCAGGAGAGGAGACTGCTAGCGATGGAGGAACCCCTGCCCGTTCGTCCGGAGTGGACAGACCTGCCCGACCTGGCGTCGCGACGGTTCGGCGGGACCGTCATGTGGGCCACCGACGAGCTGTTCGCGGAGAAGGAGAACCTGGTCAACCCGTGGCGGCCGGCGCACCGGGCGGAGACCTTCGGCCCCAAGGGTCAGGTCTACGACGGCTGGGAGACCCGGCGGCGCCGCGCACCCGGCGACGATCACGCGATCGTGCGGCTCGGCCTCGGCGGCGTGGTCTCCGGCGTGATCGTGGATACCGCGTTCTTCAAGGGAAACTACCCGCCGTTCGTCTCGGTCGCGGCCGTGTCGGTGCCTGGTTATCCGAGTGCGGAAGAGCTGCGGGGCGCGGACTGGGAGGTGCTGGTGGACCACGCGCCGGCGGCCGGGGACGTGGAGAACTTCTTCCCGGTCGCCTCCCCGCGCCGCTCCACGCACGTGCGGCTCACCCAGCATCCCGACGGCGGCGTGGCCCGGCTCCGCGTGCACGGTGACCCGGTCCCCGATCCCGCCCTGCTGGATCCGCGGTCGCTGGACCTGGCCGCGCTGGAGAACGGCGCCCGGGTCACCGGCTGCAGCAACAGGTTCTACTCCTCGCCGAACAATCTGTTCTCTCCCGGATTGGCCGCGCACCAGGCGGAAGGCTGGGAAACCGCCCGCCGCCGCGACGACGGCAACGACTGGGTGACCGTGGCGCTGGCCGGCGCGGGCCTCGTCCGGTTCGCGGAACTGGACACGAGCAACCTCAAAGGCAACGCCCCGGGGTGGGCCGCGGTGAGCGGCAGGCTCGACGACGGCGAGTGGGCGCCGCTGCTGCCCCGCACCCGGCTGCAACCGGACACCCGCCACCGCTTCGCACTGACGGAGGGGCCGGAGGTCACCGAGGCCCGCCTGGACATCTACCCGGACGGGGGCCTGGCCCGCCTGCGCTTGCACGGCGAATTGACGAAACGCGGCCATGAATCCGTGACCGCCCGGTTCGCCGAGACGACCGCTTGAGCCCGGTCAGGCCTTCTGCGCGGCCGGGTCCGGTGCCCCGGCGGGGTCCGTGCGCCACTGCTCGTCCGACTGTGCCCAGGCGTCGTCCGCCTGCATCTGGACGTCGGTGAGGGACTTGTCGAGCGTGACCGCCGACTTGCCGCCCCAGCCGACGAGGTTCTTGCTGCTCTTCGTGTCGGCGATGCCTTTCAGGTACGGGTAGGCGTCCGGGTACTTCCGGAAGAACTTGTCCGGTGCCTTGACGATGTCGTCCCAGGCGTTCTTGCCGCCGGTGTAGTCCTTGATCCGCTCGCATGCGGACTTCATCCAGTCCTCGTGCTTCTTCATGAACTCGATGTCGTA
Organism: Amycolatopsis panacis; assembly: GCF_003600245.1. Taxonomy (NCBI): domain Bacteria; kingdom Bacillati; phylum Actinomycetota; class Actinomycetes; order Pseudonocardiales; family Pseudonocardiaceae; genus Amycolatopsis; species Amycolatopsis panacis. The sequence continues at coordinate 73,638 of NZ_QZFV01000131.1, read as the reverse complement.
GGGCTTGAACGGCGACTGCGGTTTCGGCGCAGGCGGCTCGGTCCCGGCACTCGGGGTACTCGACGTGGTCGTCGTGTCGGAGGACGGACGCGCACTGTGCGGCGACGGGGCGCCCGGGTCGTGCGACGGCAGGGCGTTTTCGTTGTGGGGCGGCGGATTGAAGTGCCTATCCGCGGCCAGCCACGTCGCGTACGGGTCTTCCTCGTGCAGTGGCGTGGCCACGTCTCGGGGCGGAGGCGGCGTGCCGGGGTCGTGCGGGGTAGGCGGACGGAGATCGGTCAGCTCGTGCGCGCCGCCCGCGCGGCCGCCGCCCGGGGCGGGCTTGACCTTCGCGGCCAGCTCCGCCAGCCGCGCCGCGGTGCGCCCGCCGAGCCCGACGATCTTGGCCAGCTTCGACGAGAAGTCCAGCGCCAGCGAGATCCCCACCCGGACGCAGTTGGCCACCCCGGCGATGAGCGACGCGCCGAAGGTGAACGCCGCCATCCCCAGCGCGATCAGCATGGTGGAGATGATCTCGCCGAGGAACGTGGTGATCATGTCCCGGATCAGCGCGCGCGACGCGGTGACCAGCGCCATCGTCGTCTCCACGACGTAACCGGCGGCGTCGACCGACTGCCCGGCGCTCTCGATCTGGCCGCGCCGTTGCCCGATCTCGTTCCGGAACGCCTCGAATCCGCCACCCTGCCACTCGGTGATCGTCTTCTCCAGGGTGAGGTCCAGGTCCTTGGCGGAGTTGCGCAGGTCTTCGCCGGTCCGGTGCAGCTGTTCGGCCATCGCCTTGATCGCGGCCGGATCACCGGCCAGCTTGTCCAGCGGCGTCTTGAGGAACGAAAGGTGCTCGACCATCCAGCCCAGCCCGGCGGCGATCAGCTTGCCGAGCGGGTCCAGGGCGAACGCGACGGTGTCCGCGATCGCGCCGGCCAGCGAAACCCCGATCTCCACGCCCACCGCGGCCGCGTCCGCGCCATGCAGGTCCCGGATCTCCCGGATCGAGGAGGCGACGCTGTACCAGCTGTCCGCGACGCCCGCTCCGGTGGTGGTCGGCTCGACGACGCTCATCCGGCCGCCTCCGGATCGAACTTGCCGAGCCCGGCCGCGAAATGCGCGTCCTGCTCGGCGTAACGCTCCGCCGCCTGCTTGGTGCTGGCTGCGGTCTTGGTCACATCGCCGGCGACGCCGTGCAGGCTGTCGGAAACGGTCGTCAGCGTGATCCGCGCGGGGACGGCGAGGATCTGCGCGAGGAGCACGCCGAACGAATCGACGTCCCCGCGGTTGGCGTCGTCCACCGACCTCGCGGCGTCGTGCACCGCTGGTGCGGTCCTGCCGTTCAAATACCTGCTGAAAGTGTGCAACTCGTCTGTGTGGACGGTGAAGCCGTTCCCTGACACCAGCGCTCCGTTCTCCTGCCGCGTTTCGGCGGAGACGAGTAGATCAGCGGCGGTTGAACTCCCGGCCAAGCGCGCGCGGCCACGGGCTGAACGCGCTAGCCCCGGGCGCTCGGCCGGTTCAGGTAGGCGGAGAACGAGGACAGCAGGCAGGCGACCCCGACGATCGCGCTGACCCACCACGGCCCGCCGACCACCAGGTTCCACACGAACGCGGCGGCCATGAGCATCGCGGCCAGGATGTTGCGGATCTGCAGGGGAGAGGGTTTCGCCATACCCCCAGGCTATCCCGGGTGCCACAGCGCCCTGGCCCGGTGGTGGCGAGCTTGGCGCGGCCGGGAACGAGGACAGGCAGTTCACCGGGCCATCCGGACGATCCCGCCGGAGCCGGAGAGGACGGACGAGATGAACGAGAGCACCCGGGATCCAGACGGGCTCGCCTGGATGGCGCCGTGACCGAGCCGGATCACACCGCGGTGCGGGTGGCGTTGTGGCGAGCGTTGCACGGGCTGGCCGATCCGGACGAGGGCTGGCGTGACCGGCCGGACATGCACCTGGCCGGAACAGCATGGTTCCGCGCGAGCCCCGCGATGGTCGCCTCGACCGGGGTGAGCATGTACCTCACCCGGGAGGCCAACGCGGCGACGTTGCGCGCGCTGGCCGGATCGTGGTGGCGATGACTTTTCAGCCACCGGCCGAATCACTGTCCGAAGAGGACCGCGCGGCCCGGCGGATGGCCGCTGACGGCGCAAAGGCGGCAGGCACGCCGTTCCTGAGCTTCTTCATGCCGGAGGAAATCCTGGCGCTGGCTCGGGACTCCGGCTTCGCCGACGTGCGGCACGTGAGCGCCGGCGAGCTGAACCGGCGCTACTTCGCCGATCGCGCGGACGGCCTGGCCACGTCGAACGGTGAGGACTTCCTCGTCGCGACGGCCGGGTGAGCGTCGTACGTGGTATCGAGGACGGCGCGGCGCACCCTTTCCAGGGGGTGCCGTACGCGACCTGTGGGCCCGCGTCAACCGGTCACGCGATCAGTCACGCCGCCAGACGCCGACCGCCACGGCGAGCGTCACGTCCCGTGCAGCGGCGGTCCGAAGCCGCTCCCCGCGCCCGTCGCGGTCCAGGTGGAACCCTGCCGGTCCCATCGCGACCACGTCGTGTACCTGCTGCGCGGTGAAAGCGCTCGTCCGGATCACTTCGGTGACCGTTTCCCGTGTGAAGTGCGCGCCGAGAGTGGTTTCGAGGCGCTGTTCCTTCCGCTCGTCCACCGCGAGCACGAGGTCGCCCAGTTCGGCCAGGTGGCCGGGCAGCGGCGCGGCCACGACGAGAATGCCGCCAGGCGCGAGGACCCGGTGGAATTCGGCCGCGTTGCGCGGCGAGAAGACGTCGAGCACCACGTCGGCGACGCCGTCGCCCACCGGCCATGGCTCCCACAGGTTCCACACCGCGGCGCCCAACCGTGGGTGTGCCCTTGCCGCGCGACGCAACGCTATGGCCGAGACGTCCAACGCCAGGCCGACGGCCGACGGCGCCGCGTCGAGGACCCGAGACAGGTAGTAGCCCGGCCCCGCACCGGCGTCCACGACCAAGCCGCTCGGCGCGCCGGCTGCGCCGGCGACGGCGTCCGCAAGAGGCGCGTACGCGCCCGAGGCGAGCAACGCCGAGCGCGCCTCCACCATCGGCGCCGTGTCCGCCGTGCCGGCCGGGATCCGCGCATGCAACAGATTGACGTAACCCTGGCGGGCCAAGTCGAAAGAGTGACGGCTTTCGCAACGCAGCGTGCGCCCGGCCAACTCGATGGGGGAACCGCACACCGAACAGCGCAGTGCGTCCACGACCCGTGGTGGCAATGGGTCGATTCCCGGCCCTGCTGCTGTCATGCCGCTATTCGACCATGACGTTTCGCAACCGGACACAGCAGGCCGAACGGCCGGAAACCTTCCCGTAACAACTCCGGTACCGGAGTTCACGTACGGGAAACCTTGCGCGCCGCCCGGCGAAACACCCGCGCCGAAGACTTCCCTGCCAGCTACCCAGTGCACGGGAGGAAGATTGTGCTGAACGCCGGAGACACCGCGTGGGTACTGATCAGCGCCGCGCTGGTCATGCTCATGACGCCAGGACTCGCGTTCTTCTACGGCGGCATGGTCCGCGCGAAGAGCGTTTTGAACATGCTGATGATGAACTTCGTCGCCCTCGCGGTCGTCGGGGTGCTGTGGGTGCTCTTCGGGTTCTCCATGGCCTTCGGGAACGACGCGTTCGGCGGCCTGGTCGGCAACTTCGACTTCGCCGGGCTGTCGGACACCTTCGGCAAGCTCGTCGGCTTAGCCGCGAACGGCCCGCCGGCGGTGGCGTGGCCGGGCCCGGACGCGTTGCCGCTGCTGGCGTTCTGCATGTTCCAGCTGATGTTCGCGATCATCACCCCGGCACTGATCTCCGGCGCGATCGCGGACCGCGCGAAGTTCTGGGGCTGGACCCTGTTCGTGGCGATCTGGGTGGTCATCGTCTACTTCCCGGTCGCGCACTGGGTGTTCTCCTTCGACGGGTTCACCGGCGCGGACGCGGTCGGCGGCTGGATCGCCAACAAGCTCAAGGCCCTCGACTTCGCGGGTGGTACCGCGGTGCACATCAACGCCGGCGCCGCGGGTCTCGCGCTGGCCATCGTGCTCGGCAAGCGCAAGGGCTGGCCGAAGGACACCGGCCGCCCGCACAACGTGCCGTTCGTGCTGCTCGGCGCTTCGCTGCTGTGGTTCGGCTGGTACGGCTTCAACGCCGGTTCCTCGCTCGGCGCGAACGACCTGGCCGGCGTCGCGTTCACCAACACCACGGTGGCCACGGCGGCCGCGGTGCTCGGCTGGCTGGTCGTGGAGCAGCTGAAGTTCGGCAAGCCGACCACGCTCGGCGCGGCCTCCGGCGCGGTGGCCGGTCTGGTCGCGATCACCCCGGCGTGCGGGTTCGTCAGCCCGCTCGGCTCGATCGCGATCGGGGTCGTCGCCGGGGTGCTGTGCGCGCTGGCGGTGTCGCTGAAATACCGGTTCGGCTTCGACGACTCACTCGACGTGGTGGGCGTGCACCTGGTCGGTGGTCTCGTCGGCACCTTGCTGATCGGCTTCTTCGCCACCAAGAGCGTCAACTCCGCTGGTGCCGACGGGTTGTTCTACGGTGGCGGCTGGAAACAGCTGGGCATCCAGGCGGTCGCCGCGTTCGCGGTGCTGGGCTACTCGTTCGTGCTGTCGCTGATCATCGGCTTCGCGATCAAGAAGGCCGGCGGGTTCCGGGTGAGTGCGGAGGACGAGGCGAGCGGCATCGACGAGGCGCAGCACGCGGAGAGCGCCTACGACTTCACCGGAATGGGCGGGATCGGCCAGCACAGCACGTTCCCGGTGAAGCCCGCCACCGCCACGAAACTCGAGGAGACCAAGGCATGAAGCTGATCACCGCGATCGTCAAGCCGTTCACGCTCGACGACATCCGGTCCGCGCTGGAGCAGCTGGGCGTGCTCGGCATGACGGTCGGCGAAGTGCAGGGCTACGGCAGGCAGAAGGGGCACACCGAGGTCTACCGCGGCGCCGAGTACTCGGTGGACTTCGTGAGCAAGCTGAAGATCGAGGTCGTCACCGACGACACGGCGGTGGAGAAGGTGCTCGACGCGATCACCACCGCCGCGCACACCGGGAAGATCGGCGACGGCAAGGTGTGGGTCACCCCGGTCGAGACGGTGATCCGGGTCCGGACCGGCGAACGCGGCACGGACGCGCTCTAGGCGCCGGGGATGACAGACGGGGGTGAACTGGGCCGGGCGGCCGCAGGACTGCTGGACGGCAGGCTGCGGCCGCCCGCGCTACGGGCGGCGCTGGTCGACTTGTACGAGTTCTGGCTGGGAAAGGCCGCCACGGCGGCCAGACTGGACACCGCGGAACCGGGTGTCTCGCTGGTGGCCGTGGGCGGGCTCGGGCGACGCGAGCTGGTGCCATTCTCGGATCTGGACCTCGTACTCGTACACAACGGCAACCCTCGGGTCGGCGAGATGGCCGACTCGCTGTGGTACCCGCTGTGGGACGCGAAGGTGGGGCTGGACCATTCCGTGCGTACGCCGGGCGAAGCGGTGAAGGTTGCTTCGGAGGATCTGCGGACCGCGCTCGGCCTGCTCGACGCCCGGCACCTGGCCGGTGACGCCGACCTGACTGCACGGCTCGCTTCCGCCGCGCGCGACCTGTGGCGACGTACGGCCCGTAAGCGGCTGTCGGAGCTGGCTGATTCCGTACACACACGCTGGCGACGCAGCGGTGAGATCGCGCAGTCTGCAGAACCCGATCTGAAACACGGGCGAGGTGGCCTGCGGGATTTCGGCGTACTGGAGGCGTTGGCGGCGGCGCAGCTGACCGACCGTCCGAACGAAGAGCTGTTGGCTGCCAAGGGACTTCTGCTCGACGTACGGACCGAGTTGCGGCGTGAGCTGCGACGAGAGCGCGACGTGCTGAGTGCGCCGGAAGCCGAACCCGTGGCTGCTGAGTTGGGCTTCAGCGACCGGTTCGCCTTGGCTCGCAAGCTTTCCGGCACGGGTCGAGTGATCGGGTACGCGGTGGATGTCGCGCTTCGCTCGACTGCGGAGCCACCGCGCGCCCGGTTTGGGCGAAGGCCCGCGCGTACGCCGTTGGCAGAGGGCGTGGTGTTGCACGGCACGGAGGTCGCGTTGGCGCGCGATGCCGTCCCGGCCAAAGACCCAGCGTTACTCCTGCGGGTTGCGGCGGCTTCTGCGCGTACTGGGAAATCGATTTCGTACGGCACGTTGCGCATCTTGGCCGACTCCGCGCCAGAGCTGCGTACGCCGTGGCCGGATGACGCGCGCAACGCTCTCGTCGAGCTGCTGGGCGCAGGGGAGGGCCTGGTCGACGCCGTCGAGGCGCTGGACCGGACAGGACTGTGGGCGCGGCTTTTCCCGGAATGGGGCGCGATTCGTGATCTACCGCCTCGTTCTCCGGTGCATCAGTGGACTGTGGACCGGCATCTGGTGCAGGCGTGCGTCGAAGCAGCGAAGCTGACGACGACGGTGTCGCGCCCGGATCTGTTGCTGATCGGGGCACTGCTGCACGACATCGGCAAAGGCCGCGATGCCGACCATTCGGAACTGGGCGCGAAAATCTCCGCGCACGTCGCGGAACGGCTCGGGTTGTCGCGTACGGACGTCGCGACCGTGTCGGCGATGGTCCGGCACCACCTGTTGCTGCCCCACACCGCGACGCGGCGCGACATCGCCGATCCGGCCACAGTGTCGCGCGTCGCGAAGACGCTGGACGGCGACGTGGTGCTGCTGGAGCTGCTGCACGCACTCACCCGCGCCGACTCCCTGGCAACCGGGCCGGGCGTGTGGACCGACTGGAAGGACCGGCTGCTCGCCGAGCTTGTCGCAAGCTGCGAAGAGGCAATGCACGGCAAGGGGTTCACGCCGCCCGAGCCGCTGAACGAAGCGCAGCGGGACCTGGTCGGCCACGCCGCGCGTACCGGCCTCGGCCAGGTCCGGATCACTGCACACGGCAAGGTCGTGACGGCGTTCCTCGCGGTGCCCACCGGCGGCGAAGTGCTGGCACCTGCCGCCGGAGTGCTCGCGTTGAATTCCCTGGAGGTACACAGCGCCGTACTGCACGACGCCGGTCGCGCGGGTGTGTTCACGGCTTCGCCGCGATTCGGCTCATTGCCGGATCCTGCGCTCTTGCGTGAACAGTTTGCCCGCGCAGTGTCCGGCGCTCTTCCCCTGATCGACCGTCTTGCGGCGAAGGAGCGTGACTACTCCACCTCGTCGGTGCCTGTCGTCGCCCCGCACGTGCGCTGGTTCGACGACGAAACGAGCGGCTCGGACACCGTGGTGCTGGAACTTCGCGCAGCAGACCGCATCGGCTTGCTGTTCCGCGTGGCAGGGGCGCTTCGCGCCGAAGCGCGCGTGCGGTGGGCGAAGGTGGCTACGCTCGGCGGAGTGGCCGTCGACTCGTTCGCGGTGGCCCCACGCAGTGGCCGGATCGAGCCGGGATGGCGCCGAACGGTGGAAGCAGCGGTGCTCTCTGCTGCCGGGTGAGCCGATTTGCGCGGTCCGGACTCACCCATTCGGGGTGTCTCCGAAGCGCCGGCCGATTCCGATGGCAGGATGACGCGGGTCCGAGGAGGGTGCCAGCGGGGGTGAGCACGATGCGGGGTCCGGAGCAGAATCTCCCGGGATTGTCCCTGCCTCCCACCGTGGTCGCCGGTCATCTGCGGTCCTGCGCCGAGGAGCTGGCCGAAACGCTGCGTGGGCACGACGAGGCGGCGACGCTGGGCGAGCTGACCGAGGTCGTCACCCAGCTGGTCGCCGGGCAGCGCGCCCTCGCGCACGCGCTGGCCGGGCTCGCCGGGCGGGTGGACGTACGCAACATCGCGTTGGTCGCGGCTCCCACAGTGGACCTCGAAGTGGTCACCGAAGTCCTGCAGGCCGCGGCGTGCGCGGCGAGCTGTTCCGCTGAGGCGCTGGTCGAAGCGCAGCCTTCGCTCGACTGTGTCCGCGAGTCCGCCGGACCGGATACTCGCGTTTGAGTAGTCCTACTCAGTCCCGATTAGGTGACTTCACGCTGCCGTGGCCGGTGGCGCTCCGGGCAGACTGCACCCCGGCGCAGCGGACGAGGGGTATCCGCGAGCGTGCCGGCGGCGGAGGACACCCGGGGAGGTGTGTTCTTTCGCCGTGGTTCCGGGGCCGGTCGTGGGGAGCGGCCGGCCCCGGGACCACCCCGCGATTCACGATTCCGCGAGCCGCTTCAGCAGCTGCGAAGCCATCCGCAGTAGCTCCTGCTCCGTTGTGCTGAGCGTGCGGTCCACCGCGGCGGCCAGCCACGTCTCGCGCGACACCGAGTACTCCCGCAGCGCCGCCCGTCCGGCTGCGGTGATGTCGATCAACGACCGCCGTCCGTCCGAAGGGTCCGCGGTGCGCGTGACGAGCCCTCGCGAGGTAAGCGTGGCCAGGATCCGCGTCAGTGACTGTGGGTGCATCCGCTCCGTATCAGCCAGCTCACCCGGCGTGTGCGTACCGGCACGAGAGAGCCGGGAAAGCACCGCGAGCACGGCCGCCCCCGGCGAAGGCGTGTCCGCTTCGGCGCGCATCCGCCAGTCGAGCCGCCCGACGCTTTCGCGCACCTCGCGAGCGAGCGCGGTCGGTTTGTCGGTGTCCCCGGCGGGTTCGGCGCGCTGCTCGATCACTGATGTCATACGCCTATGTTTACTGAAATCCGCCGGAAACTCCACCAGATTTCCCATGGTTGAGCTGAACTGACCGTGCGAGGTAATAAACGTAGGAGTACAAATTCCTGCACACCCGTGAGGCCGGGGAGCCGGGCGGCTACCCTCGGGAGATGCCCGGGTGGCTGTGTGCTGCCCGGCACGCGAACTCTCGACCCAGCTGGAGCGTGCACCCCCGTGTTCGACACTCTCTCCGATCGGCTCACTTCGGCCCTTCAGTCGCTCTCGCGCAAGGGCCGGCTGTCCGAAGCCGACATCGACGCCACCGCGCGCGAGATCCGCATCGCGCTGCTGGAAGCGGACGTCGCGCTGCCGGTGGTCAAGGCGTTCGTCGCGCGCGTCAAGGACCGCGCGAAGGGCGCCGAGGTCTCGCAGGCGCTGAACCCGGCGCAGCAGGTCATCAAGATCGTCAACGAGGAGCTCGTGGCGATCCTCGGCGGTGAGACGCGCCGGTTGAACCTGGCGAAGAACCCGCCGTCGGTGATCATGCTCGCGGGTCTGCAGGGTGCCGGTAAGACCACCCTCGCGGGCAAGCTGGCGATGTGGCTGAAGAAGCAGGGCCACGCGCCGATGCTGGTCGCCTGTGACCTCCAGCGGCCCAACGCGGTCACCCAGCTGCAGGTGGTCGGTGAGCGTGCCGGAGTGACCACCTTCGCGCCCGAACCGGGCAACGGCGTCGGCGACCCGGTCGATGTCGCGCGTCGGGCCATCGCCGAGGCACGGCACGCGCAGCACGACATCGTCGTCGTCGACACGGCGGGCCGACTCGGCGTCGACGAAGAGCTGATGAAGCAGGCCGCGGATATTCGTGAGGCGGTCGATCCGGACGAAGTCCTCTTCGTGGTCGACGCCATGATCGGGCAGGACGCGGTGACCACCGCCGAGGCGTTCCGCGACGGGGTCGGCTTCACCGGCGTCGTGCTGACGAAGCTCGACGGTGACGCCCGCGGTGGTGCCGCGCTCTCCGTGCGCGAGGTCACCGGCCAGCCGATCCTCTTCGCGTCCAACGGCGAGAAGCTGGAGGACTTCGACACCTTCCACCCGGACCGGATGGCCTCGCGCATCCTCGGCATGGGTGACGTGCTGACCCTGATCGAGCAGGCCGAGCAGCACTTCGACCAGGAGCAGGCCGAACAGGCCGCGCAGAAGCTGACCAGCGGCCAGCTGACCCTGGAGGACTTCCTCGAGCAGATGCTCGCGGTGCGCAAGATGGGCCCGATCGGCAACCTGCTGGGCATGCTGCCCGGAGCCGGCCAGATGAAGGACCAGCTCGCCGAGGTCGACGACAAGCACCTCGACAAGCTGCAGGCGATCATCCGCGGCATGACACCGGCCGAGCGGGCCGACCCGAAGATGATCAACGGCTCCCGGCGGCTGCGCATCGCGAACGGTTCCGGGGTCGCCGTGCGCGACGTGAACGACCTGGTCAACCGGTTCTTCGAGGCGCGCAAGATGATGGCCCAGATGGCCGGCCGCTTCGGCTTCGGCGGGGGCGGCGGCAGCAAAACGCGCAAGGGCAAGAAGGGAAAGAAGGGCAAGGGCCGCGGCCCCACACCGCCCAAGCTGCGCGGCGGGATGCCCGGCGGGATGCCGATGCTGCCCCCCGGTGGCGCCGGCGGCGGAATGCCCGACCTGTCCCGGCTCGGCGGCATGAACGACGTCCCGGGATTCGACCCCTCGAAGTTCAAGCTGCCGAAAAACCCCAAGTGAGCGCACTGCACCTGACCGGCACCGTGCTGCCGGCGGGGGAGCCTGCTCAGCTGTGGATCGAGGACGGGCGGATCTCGGCCGAACCGGTCCCCGGCGCCGAAAGCTTGTGCGCCGACGGGTTCCTGGTGCCCGGCCTGGTAGACGCGCACTGCCACCCGGGGATCGGCCCGGGTGGCGCGGTGCCGCCGGCGGAAGCCGAGCAGCAGGCCCTCGTCGACCGTGCCGCCGGTACGCTGCTGATCCGCGATTGCGGTCTCCCGATCGACGTCCGGCCCCTGCAGTCGCGGGCCGATCTGCCGACGATCATCCGCTGCGGCCGGCACCTCGCGCTCCCGAAGCGATACCTCCCGGGCTATGCGATCGAGCTGGACGATCCGGCGCTGCTGCCCGAAGCCGTCGCGGAACAAGCCCGAGACGGTGACGGCTGGGTCAAGCTGGTCGGTGACTGGATCGACCGCGCAGAGGGCGATCTGGCGCCGCTGTGGCCGGACGACGTACTCGCCGAAGCGATCCGCGTGGCGCACGATCTGGGCGCGCGGGTCACTGCGCACGTGTTCGGCGAAGCCGCGCTGCCGGGGTTGATCGAAGCCGGTATCGACTGTCTTGAACACGGCACCGCGCTGTCCTCGGAACAGCTCGCCGAGCTGGCCCGCCGGGATGTCGCACTCGTGCCTACCCTGATCAACATCGAGAACTTCCCCGGCATCGCGGACAAGGCCACGAGGTACCCGGCGTACGCGGCCCATATGCGCGCGCTGCACGCAGGCGTCGGCGAGATGGTCTCCACGGCCGTCGAAGCCGGCGTACGCGTCTTCGCAGGCACGGACGCGGGCGGCATGGTCGAGCACGGCCTTATCGCCGACGAAGTCGAGGCCCTCCACCGCGCCGGAATGTCGCGTACGCAGGCGCTCGCCAGTGCGTCCTGGGAGGCCCGCGAGTGGCTCGGCCATCCCGGCATCGAGCACGGCGCACCCGCTGATCTGATCGTCTACCCGGCGGATCCGCGGGAAGACCTGGCCGTGCTTCGGCACCCGAAGCACATCGTGCTGGGCGGCACCGTCTTCGACTGAGCGGCGCGCTGTTCGGCTTTTCAGGTGCGTACGCCGCTATCGACCGTCAAAAAATGCGGGGTGCTCCCGGTCGAGACCGGTGAGCACCCCGCACTCTATTTCATTGCGCTGATGCGTCAGCCTTCATCCGCGACCGTACTGCGGCGACGGCGCACGTACAGGAGAGCAGCCGCACCTCCGCCGAGCAGCAGGACTGCGGCCCCGGCCATCCAAGCGATGTCCACACCCGTGAAGGCGAGCGGACCACTTTCACTGGCCTTGTCGATGAGGCCAGGAGCACCCGACTGGGGCACCAGGCCGGCGTCGACGGTCAGGTCCGTCGGCTTGTCCCGTCCGAGGGTGGTCTGTCCGGTGGTGCCGGTCTTGGGGTCGGCGTCGGAGTCTTTCGTGTTGTCCCCGGCGTGGGGCTTGGTGAAGGTCTTGCCATTGGGTGCGGTGAAACGCACCTGGTAGCAGCCGTCGCGCAGGCCGTCGAAGGAGTACTTGCCCTTCGCGTCGGTTACTGCGGTGTCCGGTTTGCCGTTGCCGTCTCCGTCGACCGGCTTGCCTGTGCAGTCGAGGAGTTCCACCTTGACTCCGGGAACGCCGGGTTCGCCGCTGTCCTGGAGTCCGTTGCCGTTGGTGTCTTCCCAGACGAAGTCACCGAGGTGGTTGCCTGGCTTGGTCACGAGACCGGCGTCGAGTGTGAGGTCTTCACGCTTGTCCGCGCCGAGGGTGGTCTGTCCGGTGGTGCCGGTCTTGGGATCGGCGTCGGAGTTCTTCGTGTTGTCCCCGATGTTGGGCTTGGTGAAGGTCTTGCCGTCGGGTGCGGTGAAGTGCACCTGGTAGCAGCCGTCGCGCAGGCCGTCGAAGTGATATTTGCCTTGGGCATCGGTTACCGCGGTGTCCGGTTTGCCGTTGCCGTCTCCGTCGACCGGCTTGCCTGTGCAGTCGAGGAGTTCCACCTTGACTCCGGGAACGCCGGGTTCGCCGCTGTCCTGGAGTCCGTTGCCGTTGGTGTCTTCCCAGACGAAGTCACCGAGGTGGTTGCCTGGCTTGGTCACGAGACCGGCGTCGAGTGTGAGGTCTTCACGCTTGTCCGCGCCGAGGGTGGTCTGTCCGGTGGTGCCGGTCTTGAGGTCGGCGTCGGAGTCTTTCGCGTTGTCCCCGGCGTGGGGCTTGGTGAAGGTCTTGCCATTGGGTGCGGTGAAACGCACCTGGTAGCAGCCGTCGCGCAGGCCGTCGAAGGAGTACTTGCCCCTCGCGTCGGTGGTGGTGGTGTCGGGCTTGCCGTTGCCGTCTCCGTCGACCGGCTTGCCTGTGCAGTCGAGGAGTTCGGCTTTGACGCCTGCGACGCCGGGTTCGCCGGCGTCCTGGAGTCCGTTGCCGTTGGTGTCTTCCCAGACGAAGTCACCGAGCCGGTTGGTCTCCGGCAGCCGCAGCGAGACGCGGTGCAGGTCCGAGGTGGTCGCCTCGGCCTCGTACTCGGGCACCAGGGGAGACTCACCCGGCACGACGTTCAGGCCGTTGATGCCGTCGGCACGACCGTCCTTGCGGTCCGTGAAATACAGGCTGCCGGTGTCGTACGTCGCGGCGGGGAAGTTCGAGAACCGCCGGACCTCGGTGTCCAGCTTGAACGTGACCTCGCTGAAGGTGCCCAGCAGGGTAGCCGAACCGCATCCGGCGAAGTCGGTCTTCGGAGTCCGGTAGTCCGTGCCCGCGTGTCCCTGCGGACGCTCGTTGCACATGTTGTGGCTGTTGTCAGCGGCGACTTCGAGGGTCTTGCCGTCGGTCTTCAGATTGGTCCGGCCGCCGGACAGCTCGGCGAAGCTGATCCCGGGGGTCTGGATCGTCCAATGCGTCGCATCGAACGACCCGCGGGCCCAGAAGACGCCGTTGATGTCCCGCTCGACATTGGACTGGCCACCGAGGCCGGTGATGTCCAGCACCGGGTTGGTCACCGGCTTCGAGAACTTCAGGGTCAGTTTGCCGGTGTTCTCGCACACCCCGTCGAAGTTCTGATGCGCCGCGGTGCCAACCGGGCCGCCGCAGCTGGAGGCCGTGCTGAGCACGCCCAGCGCGGGTAGCTTCGCCGGATCGGGCGAGCCGGTCAGCATGGCCGCCGTGGCTCCGTAGGACGCCTGGTTGGTGCCGTTGGCAAGGAAGTTCGCCCCGGGCAGCTGCTCGGGGCCGGCCGAGAACTGGGCGGTCACGTCGACCGGCCCGGTGGAGAGCGGGATCTTCGTGGTGGCCTTGGCGGCCGCCTGGCTTCTGAACGCATTCGGGGTACGCGGCCCCGCGGCGGAACCCGGGTTCACCAGCGTCCACTGGTCGTTGAACACGTAGCCGTTCTGTTCGGCCGCGACGGCCTCGGGCGAGGCCGCGATCTGCACCGCGGCCGAACCCGTCATCACGAGAAGCAGCGACGCCGCAGACGCCACGCCTCTCCGAATGGGCGAGCAACCCACAACAATGTCCTTTCCTGACACACGAGATGGTGTGCGGCTCGGGGGTTCCTGGAGACCTGCGGCGCGGGCTCTCGCCGAAGAAAGGCGCGGCAGGCGTTCAGATAAAGAGCTACGAGGTGGTTTTACCGCAAGATTTCCCGGGCGCCTAGCTGGATACCCCGCTGGGGGGAGGACTTCGGATCCGCTGGGTGAAAATTGTCTCCGCACGATTGACTTGCGTAGTCGTGCACCGCAGAAACGGCGGGGTCGTCACTCGTCAGTGATTCATGCGATGGGGGATAACGAATCTTTTCGCAATCACCATGCCCCTTCGGCCACGTTTGTTGTGACAACGAAGCAGCCTTCGCATCCGGCCGGAATACCTCTCAGGGGTGAGAAAGTTTTTGCCGAGATTGCGTGACCGATGGTCAGAAATTGCCTGATCCCGCCTGACCCGCCGCACCCTGCCACCACACCGCCACCTAGCGTGATGGTGTGGTCGACGACAACAGGGGAAGACGGATCTTCGGTGCCCACTGGGCGTTCGCCGCGTTCTTCGCCGGAGTGGCGGGCTATCACCTCGTCACCCTGATCACCACAGCAGCGGTCACTCACCCGAGTGGAGATGACGATCCGGTCGAACTCCTCGCCGGTCCGGGCCTGCTGCTGTCCTTCGTGCCGAACCTGGTGCTCGGGCTCAGCCCGGTGCTCGGCTCGGTGCGCTTCGGCTTCGGCCTCGATCGTGACTTCGGGCTTCGACCGCACTGGCGCGACGTCCGCATCGGTCTCGCCTGCGGCGCTCTCGCGCTCGTCGTCGGCTACCTGCTGAACCTCGGCGTCCTCGCGGTCTACGGCGGCGACGACGTGTCCGACAGTCCGCTCACCGACCTCCCCGACGTGTCCGACGGCAGCTCCCGCTGGCTCGCGGCAGCTGCGGCCGTGCTGGTGATAGCCGTCCCGATCACCGAGGAACTGCTCGTCCGCGGGGCCCTGTGGAACGGCCTCGCGCACCACCGCGTGCCGCCGTGGGTGGTGCTGGCGCTGACCGCGTTCGTCTTCGCCCTGATACACGGCGAATCCACCCGCGTGATCGCGCTGTTCGGGCAGGGACTGGTCCTGGGGCTGGCGCGCTACCGCTCCGGCCGCACCGCGGCGAGCGTGATCGCCCACGCCACGAACAACCTGCCGCCCGCGGTCCTTCTGTTCACCGGACATTGATCGTCCGCGTGATCATTCGAGTACTGTGCGAAGTCGTCCGGGCGGTTAGGCTCGACCGGTGATCCGCGCGAGCACCGGAGGAGCGGCGTGACGACTTCCCAGCACCGGGAACCCCTCCCGGGCGGCCCTCTGATCGTGGGGGAGGACACGGTGGCCGAGCCCGCCGGACCGCCCGCGCCGCGCTGGGGGTTCGGAGCGTTCCTGCTCGTCGAGGCGGTCCTGCTCGCCTCGGCCGCGTTCGTCAGCGTGCTCGCCGGCGATCCCCCGCCCGGAAAGCCGCTGCCGATCAGCTCGGTGCTGCTGGGCACCATGCTGCCCACCATGATCGCGGCCGGGGTCGCGGTGCTGATCACCGTCGTGCGCGGGAACGGCCCGGTGCCGGACCTGCGGCTGCGCTGGTGCTGGGCGGACGTGAAGACCGGGCTCAAGTACGGCCTGCTCGGCCTTGTGCTCACCTCGCTGGGCGCCTACCTGTGGACCCGGGTGGTCGGCTCCGCCGACGCGACCTCGGCGATCAGCGCGCTGGTGGACGACCGCAAGATGTCCGTGCCCGCGGCCGTGGTGATGTTCGCCTACCTCTGGCTGCTCGGCCCGATCTGCGAGGAGATCATCTACCGCGGGCTGCTCTGGGGTGCGGTCGAGCGGCTGAAGTGGAGCAGCGAGCGGTGGGGGCGCTTCGCCGCGTTCCTGCTGTCCACGGCGGTGTTCGCGGCCAGCCACCTGGAGCCGTTGCGCACCACGCTGCTGCTGGTCATCGCGGTCCCGATCGGGCTGGCCCGGCTCGCCACCGGACGACTCGCGGGCGGGGTCGTGGCCCACGCGGTGAACAACTTCCTGCCCGCGGTGGCGATCCTGCTCGGCGCGCTCGGCGTGGCCCGGTTCTGACGCGGCTTCCCGTGCTGCGGCCGGGGTCTGCGCAGGCCCGCGCGCATCGTCTGGCAGAATGGTGCACTGCCCGCTTCCGCCGGACCCTCTCACCGCGCGGGAGCTCCTGACCTTCGGGCGCCCGCTGCCCTGTCCCCACGGGGTCCGGCGTGCGCCCGCACCGCACCAGAGAGCAACGAGGAGTACCCACACCCGTGGCCGTCAAGATCAAGCTGCAGCGCCTCGGCAAGATCCGTGCGCCGTACTACCGCATCATCGTCGCCGACGCACGCACCCGCCGGGACGGCAAGGCCATCGAGACGATCGGCAAGTACCACCCCAAGGAAGAGCCGAGCCTGATCGAGGTCGACACCGACCGTGCGCAGTACTGGCTGGGTGTCGGCGCGCAGCCGACGGAGCCGGTCCAGCGCATCCTCGAGATCACCGGTGACTGGCAGAAGCACAAGGGCCTGCCGGGCGCCGAGGGCACCCTGAAGGTGGCCGAGCCGAAGCCGTCCAAGCAGGACCTGTTCAACGCGGCGCTGGCCGCGGCCGGTGAGGAGCCGGTCGCCGAGGCCATCACGGCGAAGAAGAAGGCTCCGAAGAAGGCCGAGGAGAAGGCCGAGGCCGGCGAGGGCGAGAAGTCCGAGTGAGCTTCCTCGCCGACTCCCTCGAGCATCTGGTGCGCGGGATCGTCGACAACCCGGACGAGGTCCGGGTCGAGCTGCTGACCACCCGCCGTGGCCGCACGCTCGAGGTGCACGTGCACCCCGACGATCTCGGCAAGGTGATCGGCCGGGGCGGGCGCACCGCGACCGCCCTGCGCACCGTCATGGGCGGCATCGGTGGCCGCGGCGTCCGGGTGGACGTCGTCGACACCGATCGCTGACCCGGCTGAGATACGGACGGTCAGGATGGACGTCGTAGTCGGCCGGATCGCGAAGGCGCACGGTATCCGCGGCGAGCTCGCGGTCGATGTGCGCACGGACGCTCCGCAGGAGCGGTTCGCGATCGGCGCGGTCGTCGCGACGAAGCTGCGAGACGGCAGCGAGAGGGAACTCACCGTGGCAGCCGCCCGCGAGCACAGCGGGCGGCTGCTGGTGCGTTTCGAGCAGGTGCTCACCCGCGACGTCGCGGAAACGCTGCGCGGGGCTCTGCTCACCGTGGACACCGGCGCGCTGCCGCCGACCGGTGATCCGGAGGAGTTCTACGACCACGAGCTGGCCGGCCTGCGTGCCGAGCTGGCCGACGGCACGGTGCTGGGCACCGTCGCCGAGGTCGTGCACTCCCCGGCCGGGGAGCTGCTCGAACTGGACGTGGACGGCCGCGAAGTGCTCGTGCCGTTCGTCCGGGCGATCGTGCCGACGGTCGATCTCGCCGGCGGGCGCGTGGTGCTCGAACCGCCGGAAGGCTTGCTGGAATGAGGAAATCCCCGGCGCGGGCGGAAGCCACCGATTACGGGAACCGATAGCGGTGCGCATCGACGTCGTCACGATCTTCCCCGAATATCTCGACCCGCTGCGTGCCGCGCTGCTGGGCCGGGCGATCGACCGCGGCCTCATCGAGGTCGGTGTGCACGATCTGCGCGACTGGACGCACGACGTGCACCGTGCGGTCGACGACGCCCCGTACGGCGGCGGCCCCGGCATGGTCATGAAGCCGGAGATCTGGGGTCCGGCGCTGGACGACGTGTGCACCGCCGCGACGCGTCTCGTGGTGCCGACGCCGGCCGGTCGGCCGTTCACGCAGGAGATGGCACACGCGTACGCCGCGGAAGAGCACCTGGTGTTCGCCTGCGGCCGTTACGAGGGCATCGACCAGCGGGTGGTGGACGACGCGGCGCGCCGGATGCCGGTCGACGAGGTGTCCATCGGTGACTATGTGCTGGTCGGCGGCGAGGCCGCGGTGCTGGTGATGGTCGAAGCGGTGGTCCGGCTGCTGCCCGGAGTACTCGGCAACGTCCGGTCTGCGGCCGAGGACTCGTTCTCCGACGGCCTGCTCGAAGGCCCCAGCTACACTCGCCCGGAGGTGTGGCGCGAGCTGGCGGTGCCGGACGTGCTGCGCTCGGGCAACCACGCGGTGATCGACCGCTGGCGCCGGGACCAGGCGCTCGCGCGCACCGCCGCCCGCCGCCCGGATCTGCTGGCGCGGCTGCCCGAAGGCAGCCTGGACCGCCGCGATCACGAGGTGCTCGACCGGCTCGGCGAGGAGCCCGGCCAGCCCCCGTGCGAACCGGACTCGGCAGGTTTGCCATAATGGACCGGTTGGCGTGACGCGCAGCCTCCTTCGCCGCCGGATCTCCGGATGCGGAGCCGCGACGTCGGCCGGAATGCCATCAGCCCCGGGCTAGTCGCAGTGGGCCCCACTGCGCGCCCAAGCTGTACGTAAGCCAGACGAATACGAGGACGGACCACCGATGAACACCCTGGACGCGCTGGACGCGCAGTCACTGCGTTCCGACATCCCGGACTTCCGCCCGGGCGACACGCTCAAGGTCCACGTCCGCGTCATCGAGGGCAACCGCGAGCGCAACCAGGTCTTCCAGGGCGTCGTGATCCGCCGTCAGGGCGGCGGCATCCGGGAGACCTTCACCGTCCGCAAGGTCTCCTTCGGCGTCGGCGTCGAGCGCACCTTCCCGGTGCACTCGCCGAACCTCGCCCAGGTCGAGGTCTTCAAGCGCGGCGACGTGCGCCGGGCGAAGCTGTACTACCTGCGCGAGCTGCGCGGCAAGAAGGCGAAGATCAAGGAGCGCCGCGAAAACCGCGAGACCACCGCTGCGCGCTGAGTGCCGGTCCGGTTACCGGTAGCCTGGCGCCGTGGTCGAACCCGTGTCCCAGAACGCCGCTGAAGGCGAACCCGACCGCCCGGAAGAGGAGCAGGAGCAATCCTCCGGGCGTGCGGGCTCGCATCGGCGGGGCAAATCCCCGAAGAAGAAGCGGTCGTTCTGGAAGGAACTGCCGATCCTGATCGCGATCGCCCTGGTGCTCACGATCCTGATCCAGGCGTTCCTCGCGAAGGTCTACATGATCCCCTCGGGATCCATGGAGTCCACCCTGCACGGCTGCCCCAGCTGCACCGGCGACCGGATCCTGGTCGACCGGGTGACCTACGACTTCACCGACCCCTCCCCGGGTGACGTGATCGTGTTCAAAGGCCCGCCCGCGTGGACCGAGAACGAGATCGCGCCGCAGGAGTCGAGCAACATCGTGGTACGCGCACTGCGCGGCCTCGGCTCGCTGGTCGGGTTCGCCCCGCCGGACGAGCGGGACTTCGTCAAGCGGGTGATCGCGACCGGCGGCCAGACCGTCCAGTGCTGCGATGCCCGGAACCGGGTGATCGTGGACGGCAAGGCGCTCGACGAGCCCTACATCCACTGGGAAGACTCCAACCACCGCGTTCAGGAGCCTTTCGCCCCGGTGAAGGTTCCGCAGGGTTCGCTCTGGGTGATGGGCGACAACCGCAACAACTCCGAGGACTCCCGATATCAGGGTGGCGGCGGAGCCAACGGTGCGGTGCCGGTCGACGACGTGATCGGCAAGGCCCGGCTCATCGTGCTCCCGCCGAGCCGTTGGAACGTCATCTCAGCGCCGAATCCGCAGGAGAACGCCCAGCCGGTGGCGTTGAGCGCCCCGGCCTGGCAGCAGGGCCTGCCGCTCGGCGCCGGCTTCGCCGCGGCGGTGCCCACGCTGTTCCTCGGCCGGCGCCTGAAGTCGGGCCTCCGCAAGGCGGCCGGCCGGAGACGGTAAGTGCCTGCGCGACAGTCCGGTGGTGCCGTTGTGACCCTTCCCCGCATGTCGGCCGAGCCGCTGCGTCCGCCACGGGCCGTGGTGCGCGGGGAGTTGTTCTGGGGCCTGCAAAGCGCGCTGGACCGGCGCGGCCTCGGCCCGGTCGCCGGAGTGGACGAGGCGGGCGCCGGAGCGTGCGCCGGTCCGCTGGTGGTGGCGTCGTGCGTGCTGCGGCCCGGTGACGGGGCGCGGCTGCCGGAGCTCACCGATTCGAAAATGCTCACCGCGAAGGCCCGGGACCGGGTGTACGACCGCGTGCTGCAGCGGGCGCTCGACTACGCGGTCATCGTCATTCCCACCGAACAGGTGGATCTGCTCGGTATCCGGGTGATGAACCTGGAAGGCATGCGCCGGGCCGTCGCGGCCTTGCACAGCCACCCCGGGTACGTGCTCACCGACGGTTTCCCGGTGCCCGGCATCCCGGCCCCGAACGCCGCGGTCATCAAGGGCGACCGCAGCGTCGCGGCGATCGCGGCGGCCTCGGTACTGGCGAAGGTGACTCGCGACCGCATCATGACCGGTCTGCACGACGAGCTGCCGGACTACGGTTTCAACGTGCACAAGGGCTACAGCACCTCGGATCATCTGGCCGCGCTGCGCGAGCACGGCCCGAGCCGGGTGCACCGCTGGTCCTATACCAATGTGGCCACCTCGGCCCTTGCGCACGGGCTCACCCCGCCGCATCCGGTCGTCCTCACTTACGCTGCACTGGAGAACTCCTTGGAGAAACCGGGCGGGCCGGTCCGTGCCACGGGCCGCTCGGTGGGTAAGAATGAACGCTCCGCCGCCGGAGCAGGACGAACGCGAGGAGGGGCGCGGATTTCATGAGCGCAGAGGATCTCGAGAAGTACGAGACCGAGATGGAGCTCTCGCTGTACCGCGAGTACCGCGACATAGTCGGCCAGTTCTCGTACGTGGTGGAGACCGAGCGGCGGTTCTACCTGGCCAACGCGGTGGACGTGCAGGTCCGCGACGGCGGGGGCGAGGTGTACTTCGAAGTCCGCATGTCGGACGCCTGGGTCTGGGACATGTACCGCCCGGCCCGGTTCGTCAAGCACGTCCGGGTCATCACCTTCAAGGACGTCAACGTGGAGGAGCTGGACAAACCCGACCTCCGGCTCCCGGAGGACGGCCCGTTCTCGGGCTGACTGTTTCGGCTCCGAAGGCCACGCGCACCCGATACCGGCGAGCGCGTGGCCTTCGTCGTCTTCGCGGCTGAGCGCTTTCAGCCATCCACAACCCCCCAGTTGTCCACAGGTGAGGCCGAAAGGTCTGGCGGCACGCTTTGTCACGCTGCGATGGTGGAGAGACCACGCACCGTGATCGCGGTGCTCCGTCCGTCGAGGGGGACCGATGAACGACGAACCGGACCCCGGCGCGCTCTGGCGCCGGACCTTCGGGCGCTGGGGTGAGGACCTCGCGCTCCGGCACCTGCAGAACGCGGGCATGATCCTGCTCAGCCGCAACTGGCACTGCCGCGAAGGCGAGCTCGACCTCGTTCTGTCCGAACGCAACCGCGGCCGTGACTGCGTCGTGTTCTGCGAAGTGAAGACCCGCTCCGGGGACAGCCATGGCACGCCGGCCGAATCAGTCACCCCGGAGAAAGCCGAACGCGTCCACCGCGCGGCCCTGCGTTGGCTGCGGGAGCACCGCGTCGGCTGGTGCCGGACCCGCTACGACGTCGTCACCGTTTTCGCCCGGGCCGGCGTGCAACCGGTTGTCCGCCATCTTGCCGGGGCGTTCTGATGCCTCACGCGAAATCGTGGTCCGTCGCGTTGTTCGGCATCGAGGGCCGGGTCGTCGAGATCGAGGCCGATCTCGGGGGCGGCCTGAGCCGGGTCACCTTGGTCGGGCTGCCCGACGCCGGGCTGCGCGAGGCGAAGGACCGCGTGCGCTCGGCCGTGCGGAACTCCGGCCAGCCGTGGCCGGACGGCAAGATCACCCTTGCCCTGTCCCCGGCGAACCTGCCGAAGATGGGTTCCGGCTACGACCTGGGCATCGCGGCCGCCGTCCTCGCCGCGACCGGCGCGGTGCCCGCCACCAAGCTGTTCCGCACCATCCTGCTCGGCGAACTCGCGCTCGACGGCCGGACCCGCCCGGTCCGCGGGGTGCTGCCCGGACTGCTCGCCGCCCGCGCCGCCGGTCACGAACGCGCCATCGTCCCCACGGAGTGCCTGTCCGAAGCCGCTCTCGTCGACGGGCTCGAGATCTCCGGCGTCTCCCGGCTGACCGACCTGGTCGCCTGGCTGAAGGACGAAGGCGAACTTGCCGAGGCACCGCCCCCGTCCGTCACCGAACCCGACCCGAGACCCGACCTCGCGGATGTCGTCGGCCAGCCGGAAGCCCGCTGGGCCTTGGAAGTCGCCGCCGCGGGCGGTCACCACCTGCTCCTGTCAGGCCCGCCCGGCGTCGGGAAAACCCTTCTCGCGCAACGGCTTCCCGGTCTGCTCCCGGAGCTGTCGCCGGAGGATGCGCTGCAGGTCACCGCCATCCATTCGGTCGAGGGAGCGCTGTCGAAGTCCTCGCCTCTGGTCACCGTGCCGCCGTTCGTCGCCCCGCACCACTCGATCACCACCGCCGCCCTGATCGGCGGCGGCACCGGCCTCGCCGCCCCCGGTGCGATCAGCCGGGCCCACCGCGGGGTCCTGTTCCTTGACGAAGCTTGCGAGTACGGAAACCAGAAACTCGACTCCCTGCGCACCGTCCTGGAAGAAGGCGAGGTCCGCATCGCCCGCGCGAAAGGCGTGGTCCGCTACCCGGCCCGGTTCCAGCTGATCATGGCCACGAACCCGTGCCCCTGCGCTCCGCCACGGGAGATCGACTGCACCTGCTCCGTCCCCACTCGCCGCCGCTACCTGGCGAGGCTCTCCGGCCCGCTCCTGGACCGCGTGGACCTCCGCGTCCGCCTCCACTCCCTGACCGCGATCTCCGCCCACCACACGACACCACCCGAACCCTCCGCGACGGTCCGGGAACGCGTACTGGCCGCCCGCGACCGCGCCCGCCACCGCTGGCGATCCCACGGCTGGCGCATCAACTCGGATGTCCCCGGCCCGATCCTGCGCCGAGACTTCCCGCTGCCCGCAAGCACCACCGTCGTACTCGACAAAGCACTGAACAAAGGCCTCCTCACCGCCCGCGGTGCCGACCGATGCCTCCGCATCGCCTGGACCCTCACCGACCTGGCCGGCCTTCCCACCCCCGCCGGCGAACAAGTCGCCGCCGCCCTCAACTTCCGCGAACGAGTCACCCCCTGACCGATCCGCCACATCCCACCCCGCCTTCGCCCGGAGCTACCCCCAGCCGAGCCGAGAGTCGCTCCTCCAGACCAAGGCCACCGCGTCCGAGCCGGGAGTTACCCGCCGGGCCAAGGTCCTACCCGAGGCGGGAGCTGCCCGCCGGGCCAAGGCCCCACCCGAGGCGGGAGCTGCCCGCCGGGCCAAGAACGGCTCCGTCGAGGCAGGAATCGCACCGTAGATCCAAGGCCCCCCGCCAGACCAGAAGGAGCCGCCCCATCCGAGCCGAGATCGCCCCACCGGCCCAAGCGGTCCGGCTCAGCCGAGATCCCCCGTCAAGCCAGGCAGCCCGCCGGGGCTCGGAGCCGCCCCGTCGAGCCAGTGCCACCCCCGTCCCAGCCAGGAATCGCCCCACCGGGCCGAGACCGTCCTGCCAAGTCCAGAGCAGCTCGCCAGGCTCGGAGCCACTCGGTCGAGCCCGGTCACCCCACCCGACCGAGGAGCCGCCCTGCCGAGCCAAGACTGCCCTGCCGAGCCAAGACTGCCCTGTCAACCCCAAGAACCGTCCGCCAGGCCCGGAGCCGCGCCCCGCCGGGACCGAGTTCGACTCTCCCGAGCCACCGAGCCACCGAGCCACCGAGCCACCGAGCCACCGAGCCACCGAGCCACCGAGCCACCGAGCCACCGAGCCACCGAGCCACCGAGCCACCGAGCCACCGAGCCACCGAGCCACCGAGCCACCCGGCTTTCGACAGCGCCGGTTCCCTCACCGGCGGCCTTTCCCGCCCCATCCGCCCATAGCCGACCGATCCGTCCCACCGTCTGCGACCTACCTCTGTCTCTTCGGCCTCCCGGACCCGAACTGACCGAAACCAACCCCGCGCCCGCAAACCCACGAATTCGCGAACCCACGAACAAGGAATTCCCGATGACCGACCCGACCAATTGCTCAGCTGTCCCTGAACCGCCCCAACGGCGAAAGCCCGCTCCCGCACCCAAACCCACCACAGCCCACGATTACCGCGCCCGCCCCGAACCCGACTCGCCCTACCACATCGATCCGGCCGCAGGCCCCGGACCAGCCCGCCCCCTCGCCTCCGGCAGCGACTCCGACCCGGACCTCAGCCCAGCCCCACACTCCGACTCCGCGCACCGACCCACCTCGCCCGGCCGCCCCCAGCAGCCCGCCCCCACCGACCCGGCCCATCTCCGCGAGCCCGAGCCGCCGTACGAATCACCGCAATCCCCGGCCCCCCGCCAACCTCGCAACTCCGAGTCCCCACACCAATCCGCCACACTCCGGCGCCGTCATCGCCGCCCGCACCTGCTGGCCGACGAACTGCCCACCGCGGGCCGGCCGCTCAAGCTCGTCCCGGATCAGGAACCTCATCCGGAACAGGACCCCGCCTGGGTCCGGGATCAGCTCACCTCACCCCGACCCTTCGCCGTCGTCGAGGACAGCGCCAGAAGAGGTGCGGTATGACCGCTCTTCCCGACCAGACATCGGCCACCGAAGTCGAACGCCTGGCCCGCGCGTACCTGTTACGTGTCGCGGAGCCGCCGGCTCCTGCGCTGCTCGCGTTCGTGGGCGAGCAAGGACCGATCGACGCGGCAGAGCGGGTTCGTACCGGCGACTGTCCTGAGCCGGTCCGCAAGGAGACCGCGGCGAGGCGGGTCTCCGTGATCGCAGAACGAGACCTCGAACTCGCCGATAAAGCCGGCGCGCGGCTGGTGACCCCGGAGGACCACGAGTGGCCGGCTTGGCCCCTGCTGTCCTTGGCGGTCGCGACCGGGCGCGGTGTGCCGAACGTCGCCGCGCCGCTAGGCCTTTGGGTTCGCGGCAGCGCCAACCTCGCGGAGGCAGCCGACCGCGCGGTAGCCATCGTCGGGGCCAGACTGGCCACGGACTACGGGCGGGAAAACTCCCTCGAGCTCGCGTACGCATTGGCTGCCCGCCAAATACCGGTGTTCTCCGGCGCCGCGATGGGGATCGATGCCGCTGCACATCGCGGAGCGTTGGGCGCTGAAGGAGTCACCGTCGCGGTGCTCGGCTGTGCTGTCGACTTCGTCTATCCGGCCGGTCACGTAGAACTGATGAAACGCATCGTCGACCACGGCGGCGCGGTCGTCAGCGAGTATGCGCCAGGCACGCCACCTGCTCGACATCGTTTTCTCGTACGCAACCGCCTCATCGCTGGCCTCACCGACGGCACGGTGGTCGTCGAAGCAGGCGTACGGAGCGGCGCGCGCAACACCGCCACCACGGCGGGCGCGCTCGGCAAAGTGGTGATGGCAGTCCCTGGACCAGTGCACTCCGTCAGCTCCGCGGGCTGCCACGCGCTCATCAGGGATTGCCAAGCCACGCTCGTGACCACAGTCGACGAAGTCATGGAAACCGTTGGCCGCTTCGGCGCTGAGGAAGCCAAGCCGGACGCACCTCGCCGCCCCACGGACAACCTTGCTCCGGAGGCGTTGCGGGTCTACGAAGCGCTGGAGCCGCGCGCAGGCCGTTCTCCGGAACAGATCGCTGAAGGTGCTGGAGTGCCGGTGACGAGGGTGCGCGCCTTACTGCCGGAGCTGGAAATCGACGGTTTCGCAGTACGTGGCGACAGCGGGTGGCGGCGAATAATCCGGACGGCTGCCCGATGATCGGCGTGGCGATACTTGACCAACGGCGATGGTTCGCGCAGCGTAATCGTCATGTCGTCAGCGACCGCGCGCACCGGTGCAACTGCGCGTCCCGGGGGGCACCGAAAACATCCGCCCCGCCCCGATCTTCGAGCTCTTCGCGATGCTCTGCCGGAAGCCGCCCAAGGCGCGGTCGCCGACTACGAACGGCATCTGTCGCTGGAGCGCGGGCTGTCGCCGCATACTGTCCGCGCGTACGTCGGCGACGTCGTGTCCCTCCTGGCGTTCCTGACCGCGGCGGAGGGTGAGGCGCCCGCTCGGAGCCTTCGCGACCTCGACATCACGCAGCTGCGCGCGTGGCTTGCCGGGCAACGCACTGCAGGCGCTGGCCGCACCACCTTGGCTCGCCGAGCCGCTGCGGCGCGCACATTCACGGCTTGGGCGCACCGGACTGGTTTGCTGCCGTCGGACCCGGGCGGGCGACTGGCCGCGCCCCGCGCACACCGGACGCTGCCGGGGGTGTTGCGGGCCGATCAGGCCGACGCCCTGATGACCGCTTCCGCGAGTGGAGCGGCTGACCGGAATCCGGTAGCGCTGCGTGATCGTGCGCTGATCGAGGTGCTGTACGCGACCGGTATTCGGGTATCCGAGCTGTGCGGGCTGGACGTCGGTGCGGTGGATTTCTCACGCCGGGTGGTCACTGTCGTGGGCAAGGGCGACAAGGAGCGCACGGTCCCGTTCGGGGTGCCAGCGGCCGCGGCGTTGTCCGAGTGGCTCGAAGAAGGCCGACCGGAACTCGTTGGGCAACGCTCGGGATCGGCGCTGTTCCTGGGCGTCCGCGGCAAGCGGATCGACCCGCGAGCAGCACGCCAGGTCGTGCATGAGGCGGTGGCCGCGGTGCCCGGTGCCCTCGACATGGGCCCGCACGGGTTACGCCATTCGGCCGCGACGCATTTGCTCGAGGGAGGTGCCGACCTCAGAAGCGTTCAGGAACTGCTCGGTCACGCTACGCTTGCCACGACCCAGCTCTACACTCACGTCACCGTTGATCGGCTGAAGGCGATCCATGACCGAGCACACCCCCGGGCCTGACGAGGCCGGCGGTTGCTCGGCCGGGAGAACCGGGGCCGCACCGGCGGCGCACGCGCATCCGCACGAGCACGGAGACCATACTGAGCCACATGCCGAGAACGACGGTGCAATGACCGCTACACCGCAGGTCAGCGAAACCGGGGTGGAAGCCGCCGGGGCACCGGACGCCGTCGACGAGGACGGGCGTCCGGGCCATGACGTCGATGCGGGGATACAGGCGCTGTGGCAGCAGTTCGCCGGTCAGCCCGACCAGGCCTCACGTGACCGGCTGGTCCTGCACTACGCGCCGCTGGTGAAGTACGTCGCGGGCCGGGTCGGCACCGGCCTGCCCACCCATGTCGACGTGGGTGACCTTGTGCAGTCCGGCATCTTCGGGCTGGTCGACGCCATCGAGAAGTTCGATCCGGAACGCGGCCTGCGGTTCGAGACTTACGCGATGCAGCGCATCCGCGGCGCCATCCTGGACGACCTGCGTTCCCAGGACTGGGTTCCGCGCGCCGTGCGGAGCAAGGCGAAGGAGACCGCGCGCGCCCTGGAACGCCTCGGCGCCCGCCTGCACCGCACCCCGACCGACGCCGAACTCGCCGGCGAGATGGGCATCGGCCTCGACGACCTGCGCGACTTCTACGGCCAGCTGCGGCTCACCAGCGTCGTGGCACTCGAAGACCTCGTCGCCGCAGGAAAGGATGCCGGCTCCCTGGTCGACACCCTGCCCGACGACGACGCTGTCGACCCGGTCGCCGTTCTCGTCGACCAGGACAACCGGCGCCAGCTGGCCGAGGCGATCGCCCAGCTCACCGACCGGGACAAGATCGTGGTGAGCCTCTACTACTTCGAGAGCCTCACCCTCGCCGAGATCGGCAAGGTCCTGGGCGTCACGGAATCACGGGTGAGCCAACTGCACACACGTGCCGTGATGCGGCTGCGCGCCAAGCTGATGGAACAGCCCAGCGGCTGACCACCGCGCCGACGAAACGGCGCTGGCCGGCTTGGCTCGGCCACGGCTGGACGCGGCGCCGATGGCCTGGTCGTGTCCGGGCTTGCCCGAGCGCGGTCGTGGGGCTGGTTGGGTCGCGGAGCGGGATGGGTGTTCGCGAGTCGAGACCTGTTTGGGTGTGCCGGGTTCGAACCAGCCACAGGCCCGAATCGAAGCTGGATATCACCTGATTGGGTTTCCTTCTTTCGGGTATTTCTGTTGTGGGCAAGGAAGCGTCGGCTCAAGGGCCTTCGGCCCAGGGTTTGAGGCTTACTCGTCCGGGTGAGCCGAGCAGGGACAGCGGGTCGAGGTATTCGGTGCCGCGGCGCGCGCCCCAGTGCAGGCAGGCCGCTACGGGGCAGCCGGGGTGTCCGGGGGCGACCGTGCCGATGGGCTGGCTGCGGTAGATCTGTTCGCCGGTGGTGACCGATGGTGTGACGGGCAGGTAAGTCGTATGGAGACCACCGTCGTGGTCCAGCGCGACGACGCCACGGCCGGCGACTTGACCGGCGAACACCACCACGCCCATGTCCGCGGCCAGTACTTGCTGTTCCGGCGCGGCTTCCAGGTCGACGCCGCGGTGTCCCGGTCCGAATGGTGTTTCCGGCGGCTCGAAGTTCCGCGTCACCTTCGGATGTGGGGTCAGCGGCCAGGCGAACCTTCCGGCTTGGGTCGAGGTAGCGGGCGTACCGGCTTGGGGTTCGGACGGTTCGGCGGCGTTTGCGCGCGTACTCGCTATGAAAGCGGACCAGACGATCAGGACGGCGGCGCTGGTCATGATCAGCCAGGTGTGCAAGGTGCGCTTGCGCGGGTCGTAGGCGGATACCGCGCCACCGGCCGGTTGCAACGGTGGCTGAGCCCAGCCGGGGCGGTGGGGGACTGTGCCTCGTGCTTCGATCGTTCGGGTGGGTGTTTCGTGTCGGTGGATTCCTTGGCGGGCAAGGGAAAACCATTTGGTGGCGAGGCGGAATAGAGCGGTGGCCGAGCGGATGAGGGTTCGGGTGGTGATGGCCAGGTAACCGCGTAACAGGAGCAGCAAGCGGAATTGGCGTGGCCGATGGGGGCGGCGTCGGTGCCGGCCGCTGGGACTGGGCGGTCTGGACCAGGCGAAGGTCGCCGTCGGGGATCCGGGTTCCGTGAGTAGTGCGATGCCGAAGTGCGCGTGATTTGTTGAGCGGAGCAGGACTGTGCGGGGTGCGGTCGGGCGCGAGTGCCGTCTGGCCAAGGCGGCGGTGGCCAGCGTGACGGGATGTTCGGGTGGTCGGGCCATTTCGGGGGAACGGTGTGCGAGGTGCGTTTTCCGTTGAGGTGCCGTGCCGTGTGGTGCGGGGTCGCGGAGTGATGTTTTGTCGTCGGGAGGCGTACGGCAGGGGAGACCGGTTGTTCTCGCCGGATCCGAGGGGGTTCCGGGACTGGCTCCGATGATCGGTGAGGATCCTGCGTTGGGTGGGAGGCCGGTGGTGGGGCGAGATGCAGCCTTGGGCGCGGGATCGTGGCCCGGCGAAAGATCGAGGTCTGGCAGGAGTTGTTCGTCCAGCGGGCGTGCGAGGCCCGCCTCGGGTTCGGGGGATGGCGGGAGATGCATGCTCGCCGGAGTCGGGTGCTGTCTCGGGCCAGGGCGGATTTCCCCGGCAGCCGGGTGCGCAGGGGTTGGTGGTTGTTCGGGGTCCGGCCGGAGTGGGCTGTCCGGCAGGAGCGAACCTTTCGATTCGAGCGGGTTATTTGATACTGCCCGGCCGTCCGGCGCGAGCCGGTGGACAGCCGGTGGTGGCGGGGGCAGGAGCCGTGGTCTGGTCACGGGGTCCATGGTCGGGGACGGGGCTGTCGTTACCCGTCGGTAGCGAGGGGGTTGTCCACAGGTGGGCCGAGTTGTGGACAACCGTGGGGCGATCCGGTGCCGCCGGTGGGGGCGGGGCTGGTGGCAGGGGGTAGAATCGGTTCCGCAGTCCACTTGGTGGGCTGACTTCGCGTGCACGTGTGTGCGTTCCCGGACGGTCCGCTTTTCCGAAGCGGGGGCCGGACGGAGAAGCGCGCGGTGCCCGGCGGTCCCGGGGGATTCTCACCGAATCCCGGCGGGTCCGGGTTCCGGCACGGCACCAGGGCGAGCGGTCACCCGGCCGCGAGCGACGAACCGGACAGCGCATCCGTGGCGGAATCGCCTCGGGCGCGCGCGAGTACAGAGAAGGTGTGATTCCGGCAATGGCCGTCGTCACCATGAAGCAGCTGCTCGACAGCGGCGTGCACTTCGGGCACCAGACCCGTCGGTGGAACCCGAAGATGAAGCGCTACATCTTCACCGAGCGCAACGGCATCTACATCATCGACCTGCAGCAGACGCTGACCTACATCGACCGTGCCTTCGAGTTCATCAAGGAAACCGTCGCGCACGGTGGCACGATCATGTTCGTCGGCACCAAGAAGCAGGCGCAGGAAGCGATCGCCAACGAGGCCGCGCGGGTGGGCATGCCCTACGTGAACCAGCGCTGGCTCGGCGGCATGCTGACCAACTTCCAGACCGTGCACAAGCGCCTGCTCCGCCTGAAGGAGCTCGAGGCGCAGGAGCAGACCGGTGGTTTCACCGGCCTCACCAAGCGCGAGATCCTCACGCTGACCCGCGAGAAGGACAAGCTCGAGAAGACCCTCGGCGGTATCCGCGACATGGCCAAGGTGCCGTCCGCGGTGTGGATCGTCGACACCAAGAAGGAGCACATCGCCGTCGGCGAGGCGCGCAAGCTCAACATCCCGGTCGTGGCGATTCTCGACACGAACTGCGACCCGGACGAGGTCGACTACCCGATCCCGGGCAACGACGACGCGATCCGCTCGGCCGCGCTGCTCACCAAGGTGGTCGCCGAGGCCGCCGCGGCCGGGCTGATGTCCCGCTCCAGCCGCAACGGTGCCGCCGTGGACACCAAGCCGGAGCCGGGTGCCGCGGACGAGCCGCTGGCCGAGTGGGAGAAGGACCTTCTCGCCGGTTCGGAGACCGCCACCGCCGAGGCGGCCGCCGCGACCGAGCCCGCGGCGGCGACCGCGGACGCGGCCGGCGAGCAGGCTCCGGCCAACTCCTGATCGAACTGCGCCCGGACGGCCCCTCGCGGCCGTCCGGGCGCAGCCGGAAGACGCACACGTACCTGAAACGGACGGATTCAACACGATGGCGAACTACACCGCCGCTGACGTGAAGCGCCTGCGCGAGATGACCGGCGCCGGCATGATGGACTGCAAGAAGGCCCTCGAGGAGAACGACGGCGACTTCGAGAAGGCCGTCGAGTTCCTGCGCATCAAGGGTGCCAAGGACGTCGGCAAGCGCGCGGAGCGGACCACCGCCGAGGGCCTCGTCGCCGGCGACGGCGGTGTGCTGATCGAGCTGGACTCGGAGACCGACTTCGTCGCCAAGAACGACGACTTCCAGCAGCTCGCGGCCCGGATCGTCGCGGTCGCCAAGGACCTGGGGTCCAGCGACGTCGAGGCGCTGAAGGCCGCGGACCTCGACGGCAAGCCGGTCAACGAGGTCGTGCAGGAGCTGTCCGCCCGGATCGGGGAGAAGCTGGAACTGCGCCGGGTCGTCGCGTTCGACGGCCAGACCACCAGCTACCTGCACCGCCGTGGTTCGGACCTGCCGCCCGCGGTGGGCGTGCTCGTCGAGTTCACCGGGGACGACGCCGAGGCCGCCCGCGCGGCCGCGATGCAGGTCGCCGCGCTGCGGGCGAAGTACCTGTCCCGCGATGAGGTGCCCGCCGAGCTGGTCGAGAACGAGCGCCGCATCGCCGAGCAGACCGCCCGCGAGGAGGGCAAGCCCGAGCAGGCGCTGCCGAAGATCATCGAGGGCAAGGTCACCGCGTTCTACAAGGACAACGTGCTGCTCGAGCAGCCCTCGGTCAAGGACAACAAGAAGACCGTCAAGGCGCTGCTGGACGAGGCCGGCGTGACCCTGACCCGGTTCGCCCGGTTCGAGGTCGGCCAGGCCTGAACGCGGCACTGGGACTAGGTTCTGGCACTGTGCCCCGTCTCCGCGATCCGGGGACGGGGCACAGTGCGGTCTACCGAGGGGCAGGAGGCGACAGAGATGGGTGAGCGCGTCGAGGGCGGGTACCGCCGGGTGCTGCTGAAGCTGGGCGGGGAGATGTTCGGCGGTGGTGCCGTCGGAGTGGATCCGGACGTGGTGCACTCGGTGGCGCAGCAGATCGCGGACGTCGCGCGCACGGGGGTGCAGATCGCGGTGGTGATCGGCGGCGGCAACTATTTCCGCGGTGCCGAGCTGTCGCAGCGCGGGATGGACCGCGACCGCGCCGACTACATGGCGATGCTGGGCACCGTGATGAACTGCCTGGCCCTGCAGGACTTCCTGGAGAAGGAGGGCCTGCCGACACGGGTGCAGACCGCGATCACGATGGGTCAGGTCGCCGAGCCCTACATTCCGCGCCGCGCGGAGCGGCACCTGGAGAAGGGCCGCGTGGTGATTTTCGGGGCAGGCGTCGGCATGCCGTACTTCTCCACTGACACCGCCGCCGCACAGCGGTCGCTCGAACTCGGGTGCGAGGCTGTGCTGATGGCCAAAGCGGTGGACGGCGTCTACACCGCGGACCCGAAGACCGATCCGGACGCGGAGATGTTCCACCGGATCAGCCACCGCGAGGTGCTCGAACGCGGCCTCAAGGTCGCCGACGCCACGGCGTTCAGCCTCTGCATGGACAACAAGATGCCGATCATCGTGTTCAATCTGCTCACCGAGGGCAACATCGCGCGTGCGGTGCGCGGTGAGAGGATCGGCACGCTGGTCTCCACCCCCGCGGACGGGCAGCCCGCCTAGACCTGCTGGGATCAGCACAGGTTCGACAATCACAACACCGGGAGTAGCCGTGATCGACGAGACCCTCCTCGACGCCGAGGAGAAGATGGAAAAAGCGGTGTCCGTCGCCAAGGAGGACCTCACGGCGGTACGGACCGGCCGGGCCACCCCGTCGATGTTCTCGCGCATCGTCGTCGAGTACTACGGCGCGCCGACCCCGCTGAACCAGCTGGCCAGCGTCAACGTGCCGGAGGCGCGGATGGCGCTGATCAAGCCCTACGACCAGACCCAGCTCGGCGCCATCGAGAAGGCGATCCGCGAATCGGACCTCGGCGTCAACCCGAGCAACGACGGCAACGTGATCCGCATCGTCATCCCGCAGCTCACCGAGGAGCGGCGCAAGGAGATGGTGAAGGTCGCCAAGGGCAAGGGCGAGGACGGCCGGGTGAGCATCCGCAGCATCCGCCGCAAGGCCAAGGAAGAGCTCGACCGGATCGCCAAGGACGGCGAGGCGGGTGAGGACGAGGTCGCACGCGCCGAGAAGGAGCTGCAGAATCTCACCGACACCTACGTGCACCAGGTCGACGAGCTGGTCAAGCACAAGGAAGCCGAGCTGCTCGAGGTCTGATGAGCCAGGTGAGCGAGGAACGCGAGGAACGGGTGGCGGACACCCCGCCGCCGGTTCCGGCACCCGAGCCGGAACCGGGCTCGCGGCCGGGCCGGGGAACCCCGTCCGGGCCGGGATCGCCCCGGCCGGGCCACGGCGGTCCGGCCCGGGACGAGTCCGGCGGGAAGTCCGGGGGCGGTTCTTCGCGTGCTGAATCCGGGCGAGCCGGGGGTGGTCGGAAGGGCGCGGGCGAGGGCGGTTCCGCGCGTGGTGAGGCCGGTCGGAACGACGCGACCGAGAGCGGCCCCGAGCGTGGTGAAGCTGGTCGGAAGGACACGGCCAAGGGCGGTTCCGCGAGTGGTGAAGCTGGTCGGAAGGACGTGACCGGCTCCGTCCCCGGCGAATCCGGTCCGGAGGGCACCGCCGAGAGCGGTGCCGCGGCGCGGGGCGAGGCCATACCGGACGGTCCGGTGGCTGGTGAGTCGCGGCGCAAGGTCGGCCGGAAAGACTCCGCCAAAGCCGATTTCGGGCGGACCGAAGCTATCCGGAATGAACCCGCCGCGACCGGCAACGGCGGCGACCGCGGCGAGGCCGAACCTGCCGAGCCGGAGAAAAAGGCGTCGCGCGCCGGGCGGAATCTGCCCGCAGCCATCGGGGTCGGGCTGTTGCTCGGTGCGGCGATCATCGTGTCCCTGCTCACCGTCCGGTTCCTGTTCATCGGGGTGATCGCGGCGGCGATCGCGGTCGGGACCTTCGAGTTCGCCGGCGTGCTGCGCCGGGTCGCGGACACCCGGATCGCGCTGATCCCGGTGCTCGTGGGCGGGCAGGCAATGATCTGGCTGTCCTGGCCGTTCGGGCACGAGGGGTCGCTCATCGCGTTCGTGCTGACGGTGCTGGCCTGTCTGCTCTGGCGGTTGCCCGGCGGTGCCGAAGGTTACCTGCGCGACATCGCCGGGTCTGTGTTCGCCGCCGCCTACCTGCCGTTGTTCGCGTCGTTCGCGGCCATGCTCGTGCCGCCGGACGATGGCGTCGGGCGGGTGCTCGCGTTCCTGATCGGCGTGGTCGCCTCCGACACCGGCGGCTACATCGCCGGGGTGCTCGGCGGCAAGCACCCGATGGCGCCCACGATCAGCCCGAAGAAGTCCTGGGAGGGCTTCGCCGGTTCACTGGTCGCGGGCATCGCCGCGGGCGTGCTCACGATCAGCCTGATGCTGCACGGGCACGCGTGGCAGGGGGCGATCTTCGGCGCCGCCATCGTGCTCACCGCGACGCTCGGCGACCTCGTCGAATCGCTGATCAAACGCGATCTCGGCATCAAGGACATGGGTACGCTGCTGCCCGGGCACGGCGGCATCATGGACCGTCTCGACTCATTGTTGCCCTCGGCCGTGGTGTCCTGGCTGCTGCTGTCCGCGTTCGTGCCCGCCTGATCCGCGGCCGTCAGTCGTCGTACGGGTCGTCGACCTCGGCGCGGCCGACGCCCTGCAGGACCCGCGAATGGTCGATCACCGCGAACACCGAACCGTCCGGATCGGCGAGTAGGGCGGTGCGGCCGAACGGGGTGTCGTAGGGCTCCAGCACCACCGAACCACCGAGCATCAACGCCTGCCCGGCGGCCGCGTCGGTCCCGCGGGCCGGGGAGATCTCGAAGTACACCAACCAGTGCGGGGGAGTGTCCGGCTCGTACTCCGCGCCCATCACGTACCGGTAGAGCACCGGCTCCCGGTCGATCAGGTACTCCGCGTAGTCGATGCTGTCCCCGTCGCCGACCTGCCGGCACGAGTAACTGAACAGCTTGGTGTAGAAGTGATCCGCGGCGACCCCGTCATGCGTGTTGAGGTCCGCGCCGCTGAAGGTGCCCGGTGCTCCGCTGGCGAACTCCCAGTCATGTGGCGCCTCCCAGAACACGATCGGCGCGCCGCACGCGTCGATCGCGTGCAGGATGCTGCCGCGCTTCGGGATCGCGACCGGGCCGAGGGTCACCTCGCCGCCGAGATGCTCGACCCACTCGGCCGCGTTCGCCGTGTGCGGCACCGAGATGTGCAGTGTCCAGCCGGGCGCCGAATGCGCCCCGGCCTGGTACAGACCACCGGTCGCCACGCCGTCGAGGGAGGAGATCGAATATCTGCCGGTCGGCGTCGCCGGATCACGGTGCACCTCGTACCGCCAGCCGAAGACGCCGGAGTAGAAGCGCTGCGTGGCCGCTTCGTCGTAACAGGCCAGCTCGACCCAGCAGGGCAGGCCGGTCGGGATCGTGCGATAACCGGGCGAATCAACGGACATCCTGGCCTCCTCCCGATGGGGAAAGTCTATTCGCCCGCCCCGCGTTCTACGCTCTGAGCGGGGAAATTCCGGCCGAACCGCAGCCGGCCCGTGATCATGGAGTCGCTTGTGCGCTGGTTGTCCCAGGTCCGTCCCGGTGCCGCGGAGGTGCTGCCGAGTCCGAACATCTGGTACTACCAGCAGGCTTACGAGGTGGAGAACCGCGCGCAGGACGTCGACGGCGAGATCTGGCGAGTCCTGCGCGAGGAGGCCGACTGGACCGGCCGCGACGTCCTCGACCTCGGTTGCGGCGACGGCTATCACTTGCCGTTCTTCGCCCGTGACGCGCGGTCCGTGCTCGGCGTCGAACCGCACCCGCCACTCGCGCGGGACGCGGGGCGGCGGGTGCGGGAGCTTGGGAACGTGCAAGTGCGGAAGGGGCGGGCGCAGCGGCTGCCCGCCGGCGACGCGAGCGTCGACGTGGTGCACGCGCGTACGGCCTACTTCTTCGGCCCGGGCTGTGAGCCGGGATTGCGTGAGGCGGAACGGGTGCTGCGGCCGGGTGGGTCGATCCTGATCGTCGACCTCGACGTGACCAGTGAGCCCTACGGCGGGTGGATGCGTGCGGACCTGCCGCACTACGATCCGCCCGCGGTGGAACGGTTCTTCGCCGCGCAGGGCTTCGGCTGCCGCCGCGTCGCCACCCGCTGGCGGTTCGCGGATCTCGCGGCCGCGGAGTCAGTGCTGAAGATCGAGTTCAGTGCGAAGGTGGCGAGCCGGGCGATCGGCGATGTCCGCCGGATGAATCCGGGGACGGGCGAGGTGACGGTGCCGGTGGGATATCGCGTGCACTGCCGCGACAAGCCCACCGGCCTCGTCCTGCCGGGTCACTCGGCCGCCTCGCCCGATGCGCCGGGCTCGTCCTCGACCTCGCCGAGGATCGAGTAGAGCGAACGGCGGGCTTCGTTGAGCACGTCGACCGCGCGAGCCTGCTGACCCGTGCTGCCGGCCCGCATCACCTGCACCACGGCTGCCGCGAGCGTGGCTGCGGACTTGCGCAGTTCGGCCTCGGCCGGAGCCACGTCGTCGGCGAAGTGCTCCCACGGCGGGGTGCCGGTCTGCTGCTCCGCGGCTGTGCGGCCTTCTTCGGTGAGCTCGAACAGCTTCTTGCCGCTTTCGTCGCGGCTCACCACCAGGCCTTCGTCGGCCAGCATCTGCAGCGTCGGGTAGATCGAGCCGGGGCTGGGCTTCCACAGCCCGCCACTGCGCTCGCCGATCTCACGGATGATCTCGTAGCCGTGCCGCGGCTGCTCCGCCAGCAGGGCCAGGATCGCCGCCCGCACGTCGCCGCGCCGGCCGCGCCGGGAGCCGGGTCCACGGCCTGGGCCGTGTCCATGCCGCCCGCGGCCGGGGCCGAAGGCGAACTCGCCGAATTCGCGGCCCCACGGACCGAATGCGGGCCTGCCGCGCTCGCCGTGATCGTGGCCGCCAGGGAAGGAGTGTCGTCGGTACCTCATGATCGGAATCCTTTCTTCGAACGGTTGCGACACGTTCACGATATATCGGAAACGGTCGTCACGCAACGGCGGACCTGACCGGCCACCGGAAACGGCGGTCGGCGATACTGCAGCAGGCACCCTCAAGCACCCCGACGACCTGGGAGACCCGACTTCCGATGCTGGACCGTTCGGTCATCGACGCCCTGTTCCCCGCGGATCTGCCCGAACCGGAGCACTGGGAGCAGCGCTACCCGGCTCGGCAGCTGCCCGACAGCGCGAAGGTGACCCGGTTCGGCCCGTCGCCCACCGGCTTCGTGCACATCGGCGGCATCTACACGGCCACGATCGACCAGGACGTGGCCCTGCACTCCGGCGGTCGGTACCTGGTGCGCGTGGAGGACACCGACCAGTCACGCGAGGTCGAGGGCGCGCTGGATCAGTTCGCGCGCGGCTTCGCGTACTTCGGCCTGACCGCCGACGAGGACTCGGCGCGCGGTGGCGAGTACGGGCCGTACCGTCAGTCCGAGCGTGAGCAGATCTACCTCACCTACGTCCGGCAGCTGCTCCGCGAAGGCCGTGCGTACATCGACTTCGCGACCAAGGACGAGCTGGCGTCCATCACCGCGCGTCAGCAGGCGACGAAGCTGCCCACCGGCTACTACGGCTCGTGGGCGATCTGGCGTGACGCCGAAGCTGCCGACGTACAGGCGAAGCTCGACGCGGGTGAGCCGTGGGTGGTCCGTTTCCGCGCGCCGGACGACACCGGTGCGCGCGTGCGCTTCACGGACGCGATCCGCGGCACCATCGAGGCCGAGGCGAACCGCAACGACGTGGTGATCCTCAAGAGCTCCGACCAGAGCCCGCGGCTGCCGACGTACCACTTCGCGCACGCTGTCGACGATCACCTGATGCGCGTGAACCTCGTCATCCGCGGGGACGAGTGGATCTCCTCGGTGCCGGTGCATCAGCAACTGTTCGGCGCGCTGGGCTTCGAGCCGATCCAGTACGCGCACGTCGCGCCGCTGATGAAGCAGGAAGGCGGCAGCAAGCGGAAGCTGTCGAAGCGCAAGGACCCGGAAGCGTCGGTCGACTTCTACCTGGAGTCCGGCTTCCCGGTGCGCGCGGTGCTGTACTACCTGCGCGGCCTGGCCAACGGCCGGCTCGCCGAGCTGCCGCTCGATCAGGCGCTCGAAGAGCCCATCAACCTCGACGAGTGCGGCGTCGCCGGCCCTCTCGTGGACCTGGTGAAGCTCGACGACATCTCGGCCGACTACGTCGCGACCATGTCCGGTGCGGAGATCCTCGATGCGGTGCAGGAGTGGGCGCAGCAGTTCGACCCGCAGCTGCGCGAGCTGCTGGAGTCGTCGCGTGCGCTGGCGCTGCGCGCGCTCGCAGTGGAGCGCGAAGGCGCCGAGAACCCGCGTAAGGATCTGAAGAAGTGGAGCGACTTCCGCGCCGTTTACGGGTTCTTCTTCCCCGAGCTGCACCAGCCGGTGACAGGTCCGGACGACGAGCGGATCGCCGCGCTCGGCGTCGCCCCGGATGTGGTGCGCGCGGTCGCGGCCGATTTTGTCGGCGCCTACCGTCAGCTGGACGACGGCCAGGAATGGTTCCAGCAGATCCGCGACGTCGCCGCGAAGCACGGATTCGCCCGCAATGCCAAGGAGTACAAGAAGGATCCGGACGCCTACCCCGGCTCGATCCGCGAGGCCTCGCAGATCATCCGGATCGCCATCACCGGCTCCACCCGCAGCCCGGACCTGCACTCGATCACGCAGGCGCTCGGCCGCGAGGAGACCCTGCGGCGATTCGGGAATCTCACCGCTTGAGCGGGGTTCCGTGAAGGGCACCTTCACGGACGCTGATTCCGTGAGGGTGCCCCTCACCGCCTGAGCGGCGGGTCGGTGAAGGTGCCCCGTACGGCTTCGGCCACCGGGGCTGATCGGCGCGTTCGCGTGGTGTGAGATACTGGATCGGTCATGACTGCCCTCCCGCTTGTTTTCGATGCGCCCAAGCGCGGCCTCCCGCCGCGCCATCTCGCCGACCTCACCGTCGCGGAGCGGGCCGAAGCCGTCGCCGGGCTGGGGGAGAAGCCGTTCCGTGCCAAGCAGCTGTCGAACCACTACTTCTCGCGGCTGACCGTCGATCCGGCCGAAATGACCGACATCCCCGCCGCCGCGCGAGAACGGCTGGTGGCCGAGCTGATGCCGCCGCTGCTGACCGAGGTGCGCGCGCTGGCCGCGGACGGCGGCGCGACCCGCAAGACGCTCTGGCGCGCCCACGACGGCACGCTGCTGGAAAGCGTCCTGATGCGCTATCCCGACCGCGCCACGCTGTGCATCTCCAGCCAGGCGGGCTGCGGGATGGCCTGCCCGTTCTGCGCGACCGGCCAGGGCGGGCTCGACCGCAACCTGTCCACCGCGGAGATCGTCGACCAGGTCCGCTCCGCCGCCGCGGTGATGCGCGACGGCGTGCTGCCGGGTGGTCCGGGGCGGCTGTCGAACATCGTCTTCATGGGGATGGGCGAACCACTCGCGAACTACAAGCGGGTGGTGGCAGCGGTGCGCCGGATCACCGATCCCGCGCCGGGCGGTCTCGGCATCGGCCAGCGTTCGGTGACGGTGTCGACGGTGGGGTTGGCTCCGGCGATCCGGAAGCTCGCGGACGAGAAGATGCAGGTGCGGCTGGCGGTGTCGCTGCACACCCCGGACGACGAGCTGCGCGACACGCTGGTGCCGGTGAACGAGCGCTGGTCGGTGGACGAGGTGCTCTCCGCGGCCCGGTACTACGCCGACACTTCCGGTCGCCGGGTGTCGATCGAGTACGCGCTGATCCGCGACATCAACGACCAGCCGTGGCGGGCGGAGCTGCTGGCGAAGCGGCTGCGCAAACACCTGGGGCAACTGGTGCACGTGAACGTGATCCCGCTGAACCCCACGCCGGGTTCGAAGTGGGACGCCTCGCCGAAGCCGGTGGAGCGGGAATTCGTGCGCCTGGTCAACGCCGGCGGGGTGGCGTGCACGGTGCGCGACACCCGGGGTCAGGACATCGCGGCCGCCTGCGGGCAGCTGGCGGCCGAAGGCTGATTGTTCGTTTCGAGTCTTGGAGTAATGAACCGTGTTGTCTGCGCCGAGCCTGCTTGATCCGGCGGCCGAGGAACTGAAGCTGACCGGCGACGCCGAGCGGTGCGCCGTCGATATCGCCCGCGCGGCCAGGGAGCTGCTGGGGGAGCGGTTCAACGCGGTGAGCTTCATGTACGTGCTGATGCGCGCTTTCGAGGTCGACTTCTACGCGGCCCGCGATGCCGCGCGGTGGCACGAGTTCCACGGCGGGCCGGGCGCGGTTTCGGACGCGGACCTGGAAGCGCTGCTGGCGCCCTGGCTCGCCGCCCGCTGACCCGAATCTTCGGGCGGACGCGCGAGGGGACGAAATGCACCGGCCCGACAGTGCGCGACCGTCCCTGATCCGGCCCGTTCGCCTCGCCGTGGACGCGGAGCGGAAATGGCTGGGCTTCCACGCTCTCCGGCTGGCGATGGGCGTGCTGGGTCAAGGACGTCCAGTCGAGGCGGTGCTGTCCGAGGATCTGCCGGAACCGGCGTTCACGGAGCTGCTCGAAGCGACCGACCCGGCGGCGCCGCTGGATTGGGACCGCGTCAGCATTTCCCATGATCCGCAACGGATCACGCTGCGTGCGGACAGCGGGCTTGAGCGCACTGTGGTGCGCAACGGCCGTCACGGGCTGCAGGTGCTCCCGTCCGGCGCTGCCGAGCCCCTCGTGCGTGCGCCGGAACCCGAAGTGCCTCAACGGGAAATCGGCAGGCCGTGGCCCCTCGGGGACGAGCCCGAGACAGGGCAGCTGCCTGCCGGTGCGGTGAGCCGGATCCGGGCGTTGCTCGATCGGCTCACCTCCGACGGGCTGGGCCGGGCGGCCGTGGTGGCGCACCGGGGGAAACTCGTCGCGGAAAGCTACGCGCCCGGGTTTCCCCGCGAGATGCGGCACAACGGCTGGTCGGCAACGAAGAGCGTGGCCGGGGTGCTGGCCGGGCGGCTCGTGCACGAGGGACTGCTGGAGCTGGACCGGCCGGCGCCGGTGCCCGAGTGGGCGCACGACGCGCGGTCCGGCATCACGCTGCGCCACCTGCTTGCCATGAGCAGCGGGCTCGATTGCCCGCCCGGGGCCGCCGCGTGGGCGCATGGCGACCGCCATTTCGGCGTCTACGCCGGGCCGGACGACGTCTGGCGCGACATGTCCGGGCTCGGCCTGCTTGCCCCGCCGGGCACACGATGCGCTTACCAGAACAGCGATCCGCTGCTCAGCGCGGGCATCGCCGTCCGGGTGGCCGCGGCCGCCGGGCTGGCGGAGCCGGTCGACGTGCCGTGGCGACTGCTGTTCGACCCGCTGGGGATGGACAGCGTGTTGCTCGGCTCCGACGCCGCCGGGAACTTCCTGCTCTCCGGCGTGTGCCTGGCCACGGCGCTGGATTGGGCGAGGTTCGGCCAGTTCGTGCTCGACGACGGCGTCTGGCAGGGCAGACGGCTGCTGCCCGGGGGATGGCTGGACTACGTCCTCGCCCCGGCGGAAGCCGACGACGAGGGGCTCTACGGCGGCGGCCTCTGCTGGCTCGGGCGACCGGTGTACGAAGGCGGTGTGCCGGACCGGACCGCGCTGGCCTCCGGAATGTACGGGCAGCGCGTGTTCGTCCTGCCCGAGCACGAGCTGGTCGTGGTCCGGCTCGGGCAGGGCGACGACGAGGAGCTGCTCGCCGCCGTCGTATGCGAGGTAGCCCGGATCGTGGCCGGGTAACCAGATCCGGCCGGCCGGATCTGGCTACGCTGGGAAGCGTGGTCGCGGGAGACGGCATGACCGACGAAGAACTCCTCATCGAGTTCTCCTTCGCACGGATGGACAATCCGGATCTCGAACTCGAAGAGGTCGCCGCGCTCGTGGTCCGCCGGGTCGGGCCGCAGCACATGCTCGACTTCGCCGCGCGCAACCTCGCCACTCGCGGGGAGCTGCGCGGCGCGATGTTCGCTTCGGCGGTCGAACACGTCTTACGTGTCGTCCTGACACTTCGCGGACCATCTGACTGAACCCTGGACAATTCGCTGACCTGCGCGAACTTCGTGGCCATTTGACCATGGACGGCGATCTCTTGAGGACAGGGCTCTCGGGCGGCTGGGATGGGGACACCGGGCCGGCCGGGACGACCGCAATTCCGAAACGTCTGAGGGGACATCGGGCCATGAAGATGGGCAAGACACTGCTGACCGCTTCCGCGCTGGGCATCGCGCTGGTCGGTGCCACCGCGCCGGCCGCGACCGCGGGCACGATGAGCACGCAGGCCAAGCACACCGCGAGCATCGCCTGCAGCTCGCCGAAGAACGCCAAGGCGAACTACTCATGGGGCGACGGCTTCACCAGCGTCACCGTGTACTTCAACAACCACTGTTCGCACAAGGTGTCCGCGGGCATCGTGCTGAAGGACACCACCGGCGGCGGCGCGCTGAGCGTCGAGTGCATGACCACCAACGGCGGCACCAGCGGCAAGAAGAAGTTCCACATCGGTGTCGACCACGTCGTGAAGCGGATCCAAGAGGGCTGCTCCATCTGATCGCGCCGAACTGAACGGCCGGTGGCCCGGGGCGGCGACGTCCCGGGCCACCTGGCACGCTCCAGTGAGCGGAGACGATCACTGGAGGCGGTATGGGCGAGCCGGGGCGCACCCCGGACAGCACGGGTGGCGCAGCCGAACCTCCCGCAACTTCGGCCCGGCGGGGACGACGGCACACGGTGCCGGACGTCAACGCCGGCCCCGCCGCACGCTTCGCCGCCGCCCTGCTGGACCTGAAACTGTCCGCGGGCGACCCGTCCTACGACCGGATGCGTACGCAGCTGCGGGCGGCCGCGTCGAAATCCGCTCTGTCCGCCGCCGCTCGGGGCCGCACTCTGCCTACCTGGCCGACCACGTGGGAGTTCGTCCGCAGCCTGGCTGTCACGGCCTTGGGCGGGGATGAGGAGAGCGTCCGCCGGGAATGGCGGGAACGCTGGGAAACGGCGTCCGTGACGGAGATCCGGGCGGGCGGTGGTGAGGCGGTTTGTCCCGTGGGCGACCGGGCGTCGTCCGGGCAGCCGAGCGTCGCCGGCTCGGACACCTCCGTCGCGGCCGATCCGCCGGACCCCTCTCCGTCACTCGTCCCGCCCGAAAGCCCGGTCACCCCGCTTCGCATCCCCTCCCGCCCACTGTGGGGAGTCGCGGCGACCGCAGTCGTCATGCTCGGGCTGGTGATCGCGGTGGTCGTGCTCGCTACGCCGGGCCAGGAGGCCGCTGCCCCGCGCTATCCACTCCCCGGCGACGCATCCTCTTTCGGCGGCGACGGTCTGCCCGGCGACGTGACGTTCCCGGACGGAGCCACCGTGGTGGCCGGCCGCCCGTTCACGAAGATCTGGCGCCTGAAGAACCTCGGCTCGGTCCCGTGGCATGACCGGTACCTGCAAGTCGCGGGCGGCACCACCGTGCTGTGCGAATCCCCGGACCGCGTCCCGGTCCCGGACACCGAACCCGGTGCGCTGACCGAAGTCCGCGTTCAGGTCACCCCGCGGGGCACCGGCATCTGCCACGTCCTGTGGAAGATGGCCGACGCCCGCGGTGCCCTGGTCTTTCCCGAACGGACCGGTGTCTATTACCAGGTCCGGGTGACCGAAGACTGAAGACGACGGGCCGAGTCCCGCGGCAACGGTGAACCGGCCGGCGCCGCGTCCGGCGTGCGCGCATTCCGGCCCAGGTCCGAGCAGGGTTTCCTGTTTCCTCTCTACCCGGCACCGGGAAACCGTCCGTTTCGGTTTCCTTCCGGCAGA
Organism: Amycolatopsis panacis; assembly: GCF_003600245.1. Taxonomy (NCBI): domain Bacteria; kingdom Bacillati; phylum Actinomycetota; class Actinomycetes; order Pseudonocardiales; family Pseudonocardiaceae; genus Amycolatopsis; species Amycolatopsis panacis. The sequence continues at coordinate 29,979 of NZ_QZFV01000131.1, read as the reverse complement.
CTGCTACCTGCAGAATCGTCGCTGTGACAGGCATCGTGCACAGGCGTGGAACGGCCGTGGTATCGCAGGAGCCCGCCGGCCAGGGACAAGCACAAGACGAGTACGCCCAACCAGTCCGGTTGTGCTCGCGAGAGGCTGGCGAGCACTTCGAGAAGGGTCTTGAGGACAAGGATCACGACTGCGGCCGGTCGCCGCGCGTGCCCCATTCGCGTCGTTTCCTGCCGCACGTGCCGAACTGCGCTCATAGCATGACTCCATCCGTTGTAAATCGGAGATCTTGGTTTCGGGTACCGGCTGCCGGTGTGCTGCACTGTTCAGCGTGCCGCCGTCCGGAAAGGAAACGAAGGCTTTCCGGACGGCCTCGGCGACGGGCAACAGGCAACGGGGAGGAATCAGTGGCAGGCGACGACGTGCGGTTCGGCATCGAGCTTCGGCGGTGGCGAACGCGAGCCGGTATTTCGCTCGCGGATTTCGCCGCCGCAGTGCACTACAGCAAGGGTCATCTGAGCAAGATCGAGAACGGGCTGAAGCATGCGCAGCCCGAATTCGCTCGCCGCTGCGACGCCGAGCTGGATGCCGGAGGAAGGCTTGCCGCTCTCGCCGGCGCGACGGAAGCCCGTCCGCGCCCGGTCGAGGTCGCCGACGACGGAGAGGCGTGGATGATGAACTTGACCGGGGACGGAGCAGGCTGGTTCCGGCCGATGGGCCGGAGGGAGGCACTCGCACTGGGTGCCGCGGCCGGATTCAGCATGGGCGTACCCGCGCGAGTGCGGTCGGTGGAAGGCACCGCCGCAGTCGCGTTCCGCCGGCAGTTCGACCAGATTCGGAAACTCGGGCAGACGGCGAGCCCGGGAGTGGTGCTCCCTACGCTCGTCGCGCAGACCCACACGGTGCGCGCGCTGACCGGGCAGGCCGGCGCCGACGAGTCCGGGCAGCTGTTCCGGCTCGCCTCCCGATTCGCCGAGTTCGCCGGGTGGATGACCCAGGAAGCCGGGGACGAACGAGGCGCGCTGTGGTGGACCGATCGGGCAGTGGAAATGGCGGCTTCGGGCGGGGACCGGCATTTCGCCAGCTACGCGCTGACCCGGCGTGCGCTGATCTCGCTTTACCGTGACGACGCGGCCGAGGCGATCGGCCTTGCCCAGCAGGCGCAACGCGGGGCTGTGCCGGCGCGAATCCTCGGATTCGCCGCGCAGCACGAGGCTCAGGGCCATGCCCTGGCCGGTGACTACGACACCTGCATGCGCGCGCTGGACCGGGCGCGGCCGCTGCTGATCGCGCCGGCGGAAGAAGGGGAATGGTCGTCTCCCGTGCTGGGTACGACGAATCTCGACGATCCGGCGGCAATGGCCGTCGGCTGGTGCCTGCTCGATCTCGGCCGGCCGCGGGAGGCTGCGGTGGTTCTCGACCGCCAGCTCGAATCAGTGCCGGGCGACGCATTGCGTACGAGAGCACGATATGGTGCGCGCAGGGCGTTGGCCTATGCGCAGCTGAACGAAATCGAGCAGGCCTGTGCGCTGGTGTCCGAATTGCTGGGGCCGGCGGAAATCGTCGGATCGGCGACCGTCGCGCAGGACCTGCTCCGGCTGAAGAGGATCTTTTCCCGGCACCTTCGTACCCGGGCAGTCCAGGAGGTATACCCGCAGCTGACCCTTCAGTTGAGCACAACGAATTAAATCTTCTCCTCAATCGGCTGGTTTTGCGTCAATCAGGGAAAGGCCTATTTATCATGCCTGAAATATTCATGAACTATCGCACCGGAGACGGTGAGAAGCTGGCCACGATCATCGATCGTGATCTGTGTCATCGATTCGGTGTCGAATATGTGTTCCGGGACCACCGCTGCATTCCGGCCGGTGCCTCTTTCCCCGAGGTGCTGAAGAACGGTGTGTGGGGCAGCAAGGTGCTGCTGTGTGTCATCGGTGCCCACTGGCTGACGGCCGCTGATGCCGCGGGCCGGCGCCGGATCGACGACCCCGATGACTGGATTCACCGGGAACTGGTCCTGGCCCTCGAACACGGGGTGCGAGTGATCCCGATCCTCGATGAAGACGCGCCGTGCCCGTTGCCCATGGATCAGCTGCCGAAACCACTGGCGGTGCTGGCGAACCTCCACTACCGGACCTACCGCGACCAGGAGTCGGAGGCATCGCTGGAGCAGATCGCACTCGACCTGCTCCAGTTCGTGCCGAACCTGAAGGACCGCAGCAAATCCGCGGAAGAGGAAGCCGGCCGAGGGGCGGTGCGCAGCGACGTGCGCGACAGCGGGCGGGGCGCCGCGTTCGGTACCGTGTCCGGCAGTGAGCTCCGGGTCGACCTCGGAGACCGGTACCAGGGCGGCCACCAGCAGCACTCTTACCACGGAGACGTGTTCGGCGGTTCGAAGTTCACCGGGCCGGCCAATACCGGGCCGGGCACCTTCCTCAATCTGCCGAATGGCGGGCCCGCCGACGGTGGCCTGGACGGGGAATCGCGGCGTTGACCGCCGGTACCCAGCCATTCGGCGGCGGCGCGCGAACGGTACAGATCAACTTCACCGGCACCGGGGAACGCCGGCGGGCGTTCGATCAGGTGGACGAATCGGATCTGGGGTGGCTGTACCGTCGCTACGAGCCGCCGCGGGGGTTCGCGCAGGCACAGAGTGCACTCGACAAGTACGGCGTGGTGCTTCTCGAAGGGCAGCCCGGTACCGGGCGGCGTACTGCGGCGAAGATGCTGCTGCGGCTGTATGCCGATGCAGGACATCTGTTCCGGATCGTCTCCTCGGAGGACTCGTCCGACGAGTTCCGATCGGACGAAGTGGCCGACGGCGACCTGCTGTTGCTGGATCTGTCGCAGGTGGACCGGGACCGGTACGGAGGTTTTCGGCGGTCCGCGGCGAATCTGCGAGCCAAAGTCGGGGAAGTCAGGTCGGCGAAACTCGTCGTGATCCTGAACCCGTTGCTGGAGACTCAGGTCGAGCGGGACGAAAGCCGTCAATACACCGTATCGCTCGGCCGCCCTGACTGGCGTATCGTCCTGCAGCGGCATCTCGCCGCCGGTGAAGTCGTTTTTCGTGGTCGGTTGCCTGAGCCGGAAGGTTTTCAGAAGCACCTTGCCGGGGCGAGCATGGACAAGCTGGCCCGGTTCGCCGAGGCGGTCCGGGGGCGGGCCGAGTGGCGGACCGAGCCGTCGGATCTGCGCACGCTGCTGCAGGGTGCGCTGAGTGCGGTTTTCGATCAGCAGGGTTCGGTCCGGACGGAGCTGGGCAAGTGTGTGAATGGCGCGATGCGGGCTCTCGCCTTCGCGGCCGCCATGCTCGAGGGCGAGCATGGCAACGTTGTCTTCCAGGCCACCGAAATTCTCTTGAAAATCGTGGCACATCCGGGAAACGAAACTCCGGTACTGGAGAGAGATTCGTTGTATTCGATGTTGGAGGAAATCCATCTGGAGGTGGATGAACACGGGTCGGTATACTTCAAGAAATTCGGCTATGGCCGCGCGGTGGCCGGGTACTTCTGGGGAGAGAACCCGCACCTGCACGAGAGTCTTCGTGAGTGGGTGGCGCAGGTTTATTCCCATCTTGAGCAGCGGTCCCAGCTGGTCCTCGCCGGGCGCGCGGCCGAACAATGCCTTGCCGCGGATCGGCCGGGGCATCTCCTGAGCCTGGCCGAGCAGTGGTGCGCAGACCGGAGGGGAGCCGAATCGGCCGCGGTGGTCCTGCGCGCCGGCCTGGAGCATTCCCGGCACGGCCGGACTTTTCGCGGGAATTTTTACGAATGGGCAAAATCGCCGGACCTTCCGAAAGAGCTTGCCGGGGTCATCGCCGACTTGTGTGTGTCCACAGTGGCACCGGCCTACCCCGAACAGGCGCTCACGAGACTTCGCTGGCTGACGCAGCGCCGTCGTGATCACGTGGATGCCGTCGCGGTGGAGAAGCTGCTGGGCCTGCTTCGATCGAACCTGAGAATCTATCGCCGCCTGTTGTGGTGGCTGGCCGATGACACCCGGCGTGGCGGCGGGCAGGCCGAGGACGACTTGATCCGCCGCGTGCTTCATCCCGATATGCAGATGGTCTCCGACTTCCGGGGACGTCACTACTCGGCCGATCCGGTCGTGCAACGGTGCGCCGGACGGTTGTGGCGCAGAACCCTGCGGGCTCTGTCCGGGCCGGAATGGCGAGAGTATCTCCAAGAATGGCTGGCCGGCTGCACCAAGGTGGAAAACTCGAAAGTGCCGGTACTTGTCCGGGTGGTGGTGGGCTCGGTCAGAGATGAGCCACGGACTCTCGCCGCTGTTTTCGTCATCGCGCGGGACTGGGCGAGGAATGGCACCGATCGTGCCGAATGTATGCGCGTGGCCGGAGTAGTCCGGCGTTGTATCGACGAGGCACAGGGGTGGCATTCCCGGTGACTCGGCCTGAAAGGAAAGAAATGAACTCGTCCGACAAGTCCATGCTGGGCGCCGCGGTGTTCCTGTGCGCCGGTGTGCCGGTGATTTGCGGTTTTGTCTTCGGCTGGCCGCTCTGGCTGCTGTTCGCAGTGCCCCTGCTGGTGATTCCCGGCGTCGTCCACCGGCGGACCCGGGCACGGCTGGCGTACGAGCGGGACCTGGACCTCCGGATGTCGGCGCAGCGGCTGGCCGTCCAGCCACCGCCACCGGCTCCCGAGCCGGTCCGGCACCAGCAGACTTCGGTCCCGGTGACGGCGCTGCCCAGTGCTCAGCCGGACTACCGGTTCGTCTTCTCGGCGACGGTGTACTGGCGGTTCCGGCCGGACGTGCCTCAGCCGGTGCACGGGAATCCCGCCGCGCTGGCGATCGAGGCGATCGTGGCTCAGGCGAAGGACGTGACCGCCGCGGAGGAGCCGCTCGATCACCAGCAGGTCCGGCATCGGCTGGACAGCCTGCTCGGGCAGCCCCGGCTGGACCGGACCGGGGCGGTCGAGGCGTCCGCGGCCGGAGTCCGGCTCGAGCTGGAGCCTGCGGATCGGGAACGGCTCGAGATGTTCGCCCGGACCAGGAAGGACGCCGAGGTCTGGGACTACCAGCGCCATCGAGAGCAGGACAAGCGCCGCTACCTCGGAGAGGACGTCCTGCGTGATACCGGCAGCGCCGTCGTCTGGTGGCTTTCGCGGCACGAGAACGATGTGCAGACCGTGGTGCAGGACATTCCGACGCTGGCGGATCTCGCCCAGGCCGCGAACAACCAGTGGACACCGCCTGCGCAGCAGGGCCTGCCCTCCGGCGGGGACATGTCGATGTTCGAGGTGGACTTCTCCGGCGGATACGTGCCCGATGAGGATGTGGCGTCGCCGCGTTCCCTGTCCGACGTCGTCGAGGAGATGTTCGATCGCGCCGGGCTGGAAGCCGGAAGCCCGGAGCGGGACCTGTTCGTGGACAGGGTCGCCGACGGCCTGCGCGCGGCCGGCAAGACGGCGGCGGCCCAGGAACTCCACTCCACGTTCTCAACACTGGATCCGGAACTGCTCGGCGATGGTCCGGAACCGGACTCTGTACAGCCGGTCGCGTCTGCGGAGCCTTCGGAGGAGCCGGACGGCGCGGCCGAAGTATCGCGAGCAGGGGCGCAGGAAGGTCGGGGCGAGCCTTCGCCGCCTCTCCCGCCGGGTGTTGTCGCGCAACCGCCGGCCTCGGCCGAACCGGGCACCGGGGAACCCACCCCGCAGCGGCCGGATCCGGGTGCCGAAGCGAACGGGGAGAAGACCGACCATATCGAGCATCCCGGACCTCCGGAAAATGACTCCTCCTCCTGACCAGGCCGCTGCGGGGTGCCCGCGCCCGCGAATCCGCAGCTCCATTGTGGACAATTGCCGACCTCGTGTCCGGAGATGCCGGGATGAATTCCCGGGCGGTCCGCCGAAGGTGAGAGCGGTATCGGTCACATCACGTTGGGTGTATGGGTGAAACCCATCGTAGGATCACCCATAAGAGTTGCCTGTAGGGCAGTCCTGGGAAGATTGCCGCGGTACGTGGTCGCACAGCGTGATAGTCACTCGAACGAGAAGGTTGTGTTACATCACTCTTTCGGGGATGAATTCCGTGCTGCGATCACTGATCCGAACGGTGCCGCAGCGGCCTCGGGATGATCTTGGTTTGCGTTCCAGGTCCCTCTTGATAATGTCGCCTTCTCGCCGAGTGGCCGACAGTTGCAGTCGATCACGCGCGGATTCGGGGATCCGCGGAAGGCTTCATATCCTGTGTTCGGAAGGACAATTCATGCGTTCTGCCCTGCTGCGTGGACGGACCGTTGCGGTCGCCGTCCCCGCACTGGCCCTGCTCGCCACCGTCACCCCCTCGGCGATGGCCGACGAGGCGCCGGCCGGATCGGCTTACGGCGCCTCCGCTGCGATTTCGCTGCTGCCCGGGGTGCTGGGGGGCAAGGGAATCGCCGTGGAGACCGGCAAGCTGGCCGCGTCCTCCACCTCGGGCAAGCACTCCGCCGACGTGGTGGACGTTCCGCTCAAGGGTGTCATCACCGCCAAGGCGATCACCAGCTCGGCCGAGCAGGACGGGGCCCACGGGCCGGTCACCGCGAAGGCCGCCATCGTGGACGCCACGATCCCGCTGCTCGCCGGGCTCGCCGGCAGCACCCCGAAGACCAGCGTGATCAGCTCCGAGTGCAAGTCCACCCCGCAGGGCGTGACCGGCACCTCGAAGCTGCTCGGCCTCGACCTCGGCAAGATCGGCAACCTGGAGCTCGGCACCCCGCCGAACCAGAAGATCGGCGTGCCGGAGGTGCTGCAGGTCATCGTGAACGAGCAGATCAAGCACCCGGACGGCAGCCTCACCGTGAACGCGCTGCACCTGAAGCTGCTCGGCGGCCAGGTGACCGGTGCGCTCGGCAGCGGTGACATCGTGCTCGCCTCGTCCACCTGCGCCAAGGTCGCCGGCGGCGGCGAGCCGACCGAGCCGACGAAGCCGACCAAGCCCAGTGAGCCGACCAAGCCGAGCCAGCCGACCCGGCCCGGTCAGCCGTCGCAGCCGGGTCACCCCGGTGGCGGGAACACCAACACCCAGCCGCCCGCGGGTGGTCCCGCCCAGGTGAGCGTGGTGCCCGCCGGCGCGCCGGAGACCGGTGACGGTTCGGAGGCCGCGGGGAACGCCCGGTGACGCAGCCCGCGACCACCGGTGCCCGCCCGCGGGCCCGGTTCGGGCTGTTCGCCCTGTTGCTGGCGCTGGTCGCCAACTTCGCCCTGCTCGGCTGTGGCTCCTCCGACCCCGCCCCGGCGGCCGCGCCCGCGGCGGCCGCGAGCATGGTCAAATCGGAGCCGGTGTCGATCGACGTGCCGAGCATCGACGCGCATTCCTCGCTGGTCCCGCTCGGGCTCAACGAGGACAAGACGGTGCAGGTCCCGCCGGTCGACCAGCCGCTGCAGGCGGGCTGGTACCGCTTCGGCCCGACGCCCGGCGAGGTCGGCCCCGCGGTCGTGCTCGGGCACATCGACGGCAACCACCAGAAGGGCATCTTCTGGCGGCTGCACGAGATGAAGAAGGGCGACCAGGTCGTGGTCGGGCGCAAGGACGGGTCGAAGGCCACGTTCGCCGTCACCAAGGTGGACCAGATCGCGAAGAAGACGTTCCCCACCGAAGCGGTGTACGGGAACACCAGCGACGCGCAGATCCGGTTGATCACCTGCGGTGGCACGTTCGATCCGGAGAAGCACAGCTACCTGGACAACATCATCGTGTACGGCACTCTCGCCGCCTGAGCGAGCCGTCCCGGACCGGGGCCCCGTCATCCTGCGCTCGGGCAGGATGACGGGGCCCTGCTCGTCGGTCCGCACCGGAAGCGTCCTCCGGAGCCCGCTCACTCGAGCGGGGTGCAGGTAAACAATCCACAAAGGACAGTCAAGCGATTGTGATCCGTGTCTCGCAACAGTTCCGAAAGATTGCTTGTCTACCGCAAGCAACTTGCTTAGCCTAGCTAAGGGAACGTTGGGAGAGAGGTCTTCGACTGTGGCGGAGCGCCGGACTTATTCGATCGCGGAACTCGGTCCGCGGTACAAGTGGATCGCGCTGTCCAACACGACGCTGGGCATGCTGATCGCGACCATCAACTCGTCGATCGTGCTGATCGCGCTGCCGGACATCTTCAAGGGCATCGGGATCAACCCGCTGGAGCCGTCGAACACCAGCTACCTGCTGTGGATGATCATGGGCTTCCTGGTGGTCACCGCGGTGCTGGTGGTGGCGTTCGGGCGGCTGGGGGACATGTACGGCCGCGCCAGGATGTACAACCTCGGCTTCCTGGTGTTCACGGTGTCCTCGATCATGCTGGCCGTCACCTGGTTCGACGGGCCCGCGGCCGCGCTGTGGCTGATCGGCTGGCGGATCGTGCAGGGCGTCGGCGGCGCCTTCCTGATGGCCAACTCCTCGGCCATCCTCACCGACGCCTTCCCCGCCAACCAGCGTGGTCTCGCTCTCGGCATGAACGGCGTCGCGGCCATCGCGGGCTCGTTCCTCGGGCTGGTGATCGGCGGGGTGCTGGCGCCGATCGACTGGAACCTGGTCTTCCTGGTCTCGGTGCCGATCGGGGTGATCGGCACCGTCTGGGCCTACCTCAAGCTGCACGACACCGGGGTGCGCAAGCACGCGAAAATGGACTGGTGGGGCAACATCACCTTCGCGGTCGGGCTGATCGCGGTGCTGGTGGGCATCACCTACGGCATCCAGCCCTACGGCGACTCGGCGACCGGCTGGGGCAGCCCGATGGTGCTGTCCTGCCTGATCGGCGGGATCGCGGTGCTGATCGGCTTCGTGGTGATCGAGACGAAGGTGCCCAACCCGCTGTTCCGGCTTTCGCTGTTCCGGATCCGCTCGTTCAGCTGGGGCAACCTGGCCAACCTGACCGCCTCGCTCGGCCGGGGCGGCCTGCAGTTCATCCTGATCATCTGGCTGCAGGGCATCTGGCTGCCGCAACACGGCTACACCTTCGAGCAGACGCCGCTGTGGGCCGGGATCTACATGCTGCCCATGACGATCGGCTTCCTGGTGTCCGCGCCGACCTCCGGCGTGCTCTCCGACCGCATCGGCAGCCGTGCGCTGGCCTCTGGCGGCCTGGTCATCACCGCGGTCACGTTCCTGCTGCTGATCCTGCTGCCGGTGAATTTCGATTACTGGGCGTTCGCGGGCATCCTGCTGGTCAACGGGATCGGCATGGGCATGTTCTCCTCACCGAACCGGGCCGAGGTGATGAACAGTCTGCCCGCCGACTCGCGGGGGTCCGGCGCGGGCATGATGACGACGTTCCAGAACGCGGCGATGGTCTTGTCCATTGGCTTCTTCTTCAGCCTGATCATCGCCGGGTTGTCGAGCAGTCTGCCCTCGGCGATGGAGCAGGGCCTCACCTCGCACGGCGTGGCCGCCGGCCCGGCCGACCAGGTCGCGCACCTGCCCGCGGTCGCCGTGCTGTTCGCCGCCTTCCTCGGCTACAACCCGATCCAGCAGCTGCTCGGCGGCCACCTGGGCAGCCTTCCGCCGGACCAGGCCTCGTTCCTCACCGGCCGCAGCTTCTTCCCGAACCTGATCTCCGGTCCGTTCCAGGACGGTCTCGCGGTCGCTTTCGGCTTCGCCATCGTGGTCTGCCTGATCGGCGCGATCGCGTCCCTGCTGACCTCGGACCCGAAGAAGAAACCGGCCGAGTCCGTCGGCGAGGAACTGGCCGCGGTGGCCGGGGAATCCGGCGGTGGGCCGAGCGAGCTGGTCGCTCCACAGAGCGATCGGTGACGAGAAGGCCGTCCTGGAGTTCGTCCGGGACGGCCTTTTTGTGCTCGCGGGCGTTCAATGGCCGAAGGCGGCTCGCCGGATCTTCACCGGATGGGCCGGGGCGCCATCGAGCGGGCCGCCCGGGTCGGCGGGGACGATCGCCGGCGGCCCGGGTTAGCGACGCCATTGGGGTGGGCGACCAGCATGAATGCGGTCGTCTGGTTGGTTGCACCTGGCGGAGAACAGCGCGTTGTCTCGTTTCCGGAAGGAACCAGACGCGGTGCGTTAGCATCCGAGCTGTTGATCTTGCCGCAGTCGGGCGGCGAGGCGACGCAGTGAGGGGGGTTTACGAGCCATGGCCGGAGAACAATCGAAGCCGGAGCAGCCGAAGATCCCGGTGCCGCCGGTGCCGCCGATCCAGGTTGACGGGTACGGCCCTGGCGGGGGTTATGTGTTCAACGCGGAGGAGGCGGGCGGGGTCATCAAGCAGTGGGAAGACCTGCTCGTCGGCCTGCGAGAAGATCTTGAGAATGCGAGGGCTGTCGCCTACGTGACGGCGCCGGCGGATGAGGTGGCGAGCCACGTCTTCATCGACAACGGTGCCAGGCCGTCGGGGCAGTCGCTGCTGGCCGAACACCAAGCGATGGTTGACTACACCACGAATTTCATCACGGCGCTGAAGGCCGCCAAGAACAAGATCACAGTGGCGGAGCAGGAAGCCGCCGATTCTGTCAAGAAATCTGGAGATGTCTGAGTGCGTGCAAACTGGTCTCGCTCTCGCCGCGCCGGTACTGTGGCGGGCCTGGCGTTTGTGGCCGTGGCGTCCCTTGTCGCTTGTAGCGGCGGTGGCTCGGCCGGCAACAGCTCGTCCCCGTCTTCTTCGGCGCCTGGTGGATCTTCATCGTCGGTGGATCCGTCGCTTAAGGTGCCCGCCCCCCTGCAGGCGCAGGAGCTGCTGAGCAACCCGTGCAGCGCGCTCACCGACGCGCAGCTCAAGGACATCGGACTGGCCCCGCCGGGCAGGGTCAATCCAGGGCCGCCGGACCTGTGTGGATGGTCTGCCGCCACGATTCCGGAGAACGGTGTCGGTGTGGGCGCGGTGCCGCAGAACAAGGGCGGGATCAGCGATATCTACGCGCAGAAGGCGAAGTCCGCCTATTTCGAGCCGGTCACGGTGAACGGGTATCCCGGGGCTTTCGCCGACATGCAGGACGGTCGCTCGTCCGGCAGTTGCAGCCTCTGGGTCGGCATCACCGACCAGCTCGCCTTTACCGTGATCACCAGCATCAACATCGGGCAGAACAAGGCCACCCCGTGCAGGAGCGCGCAGAAGATCGCCGAAGCAGTGGTAACGCACCTCAAGGGCGCTGCCTGAATAAGACCCGGCCGCCGCACCGGTATCGGGTCCGGCGCGGCGACCGGGGATCAGGGGGCGGTCACTGCGCAAGGTCGGTCGTGCGTGGCGCCCGACGGTTTCGCGGCTTCTTCGTCTCGCCGATTTGCACAGTCATGACTCACTGGCCTGCCGGGACGCGGCGACGGACGCCGACATGGCGAAGACAGCAAGAGCAAGCGCGACCAAACGAGATTTCATGGCCCGCCAAAGTAACCGGGCCGATACTCACCGCTTCGCGGACTACTTCCGCCAAGCGGTACGGCGGCGGCGCAGGTCGAGCAGCAGCATCAGTACCAGGAACGCGGCGAGCCCGATCAGCCACACGTTCTCGGTGTTGTTCTCGTGGTTGCCCTTGAGCATCACCAGCAGGATGAGCGCGCTGACCCAGCCCGCGATGCGGGTGGCCTTCGGGAACGAGCCGTGCCAGCCCCACTCCGCGGACGGTTCGTCGCGCGGGTCGACCTGGGGGCGCTTCTCGATCGCCTTGCCTGCCACGACCACTCCTTCGGGCCCACCGGACGTTGTACCCCCGAATGATCCCACACCGGCGGGTGCTCCGCGGACACGCCCCGGGCAGGCGATAATGACTCTCGATGACTACCTCGCGAAGCGTTCTCGTGCTGGGTTCCACCGGGTCCGTGGGTGCGCAGGCGCTCGACGTCGCCGCACGTAACCCGCATCTGTTCACTGTCGCCGGCATCGCCGCCGGCGGCTCCGATCCGGCTGCGCTGGCCGCGCAGGCGCTCGCGCATCAGGTGACCGCCGTGGCCGTGACGAAGCCCACGGTGGTGGAAGACCTGCAGCTCGCGCTGTACGCGGAGGCTCAGCGGCGCGGTTACGCGAAGGGGGAGTTCCGGCTCCCGCGCATCCTCGCCGGCGCCGACGCGGTGGCGGAGCTGATCGAGACCGTCGAAGTCGACGTCGTGCTCAACGCGCTTCCCGGTTCGCAGGGCCTCGATCCCACGCTGCGTACGCTCGCCACCGGCGCCAGGCTCGCGCTCGCGAACAAGGAGTCGCTGATCGCGGGTGGCCCGCTGGTGCTCGCCGCGGCCAAGCCCGGCCAGATCGTGCCGGTGGATTCCGAGCACTCGGCGATCGCGCAGGCGCTGCGGTCCGGCCGGGACGAGGAGGTCGCCCGGCTGGTGCTCACTGCGTCCGGCGGTCCGTTCCGCGGCCGCAAGCGGGCCGACCTCGCGGACGTCACCGTCGAGCAGGCGATGGCCCATCCGACCTGGTCGATGGGGAAGCTGATCACCATCAACTCGGCCACACTGGTCAACAAGGGCCTGGAGCTGATCGAGGCGGCGCTGCTGTTCGGCATCGAGCCCGCGCGCATCGACGTGACCGTGCACCCGCAGTCGATCGTGCACTCCATGGTCACCTTCACCGACGGCTCGACGATCGCGCAGGCCAGCCCGCCGGACATGCGGCTGCCGATCGCGCTGGCGCTGCACTGGCCGGACCGGGTGCCCGGCGCCGCCGCGGCGTGCGGCTGGGACACCGCGGCGAGCTGGACCTTCGAACCGCTGGACAACGAAGCGTTCCCGGCAGTCGAGCTGGCTCGCGAGGCGGGCACGGTGGGCGGCTGCCTGCCCGCGGTCTACAACGCGGCGAACGAGGAGGCTGTGGCCGCGTTCCTCGCGCAGAACAGCAGCTTCACGTCGATTGTGGACACTGTTTCGCAGGTGGTGGAAGCTGCCGACGAATGGCGTCGCGAACCTCGCGACGTCGAAGATGTACTCGCGGCCGAGCGTTGGGCTCGGGCGCGCGCAATGACGATGCTCGAGGGGAAGTAGCGCGTGCTCGCCTACATCATCGGGGTGGTGCTGTTCGCCCTGGGGATCTGCATCTCCGTGGCGCTGCACGAGGCCGGCCACATGGTCACGGCCAAGGCGTTCGGGATGAAGGTCCGCCGGTATTTCGTCGGTTTCGGGCCGACCGTGTTCTCGTTCCGCCGCGGTGAGACCGAATACGGTCTCAAGTGGATCCCGCTCGGCGGCTTCTGCGACATCGCCGGCATGACCGCCCTCGACGAGGTCACCGAGGAAGAGTCGCCGCGCGCGATGTGGCGGTTCAAGACCTGGAAGCGGACCGTCGTGATGATGGCCGGTTCGGTGACCCACTTCATCCTCGGTTTCGTGGTGCTGTACCTGATGGCGGTCACCATGGGGCTGCCCAACATCGCCGCCGCGTCCGAGCCGCGGCAGCCGGTCATCGCGAGCACCTCGTGCGCACGGGCGGCCACCACCTCCGCGCAGCTCAACGACACCGCGTGCCCGCCCGGCGCGCCCGCCCCCGCGAAGGCCGCGGGGATGCTCCCGGGCGACAAGATCCTCTCGGTCGGCGGGAAGCCGACGCCGGCCTGGGACACCGTGCTGCAGATCGTGCAGAACTCCGGCGGCCCGACGCCGATCACCGTCCAGCGCGGGGACCGGACGCTGAACCTCGTGGTCGACATCCCGCGGGTACAGCGGCTGACCAGCGACGGCCAGGTCCGCGAGGTCGGCATGATGGGGGCCTCCACGCAGATCCCGCCCGCGTACCTGCATTACAACGGTGCGACCGCGATCGGCGCGACGTTCTCCTTCACCGGCACCATGTTCTCCGAGACCGCGCAGCGGCTGGTGCAGTTCCCGGAGCGGATCCCGGCCGTGATCAGTGCGATCTTCGGCGGGGAGCGCGATCCGAACACCCCGGTCAGCGTGGTCGGCGCGAGCCGGATCGGTGGCGAGGCGGTCGAGCAGGGGCTGTGGGAGATCTTCTTCTTCCTGCTGGCCAGCCTGAACTTCTTCATCGGCGTGTTCAACCTGCTGCCGCTGCTGCCGCTGGACGGCGGGCACATCGCGGTGGTCTGGTACGAACGCGTCCGGGACTGGCTGCGCGGTCTGCGCGGGAAGGCCGCGGGCGGGCCGGTCGACTACACGAAGCTCTCCGCGGTCACCATGGTCCTCGTGGTGATCGGCGGGGGCATCACGCTACTGACCGTGACCGCCGACATTGTCAACCCGATCCGGTTGCAGTAGCCGCCGGCACCGGCCGGGTTGCCCGGCCGGTGCCACTCCGACCGGCCGTAATTCCGCTCACCGTGACGGCCGACTTCGTTGAACCGGTCGCCGGGCAAGTGAGTAGGCTGGACGGCGTGACCGTCCCCTTGGGTATGCCCGCCGTGCCTCCCCCCGTGCTCGCCGATCGTCGCAAGACCCGCCAGCTGATGGTGGGACCGGTGGGGGTCGGCAGTGCCCACCCGATCTCCGTGCAATCGATGACCACCACACTGACCTCGGACGTGAACGCCACCCTGCAGCAGATCGCCGAGCTGACCGCGGCGGGCTGCGACATCGTCCGGGTGGCCTGCCCCTCGGCCGACGACGCGGAGGCGCTGCCCGCGATCGCGCGGAAGTCGCAGATCCCGGTGATCGCCGACATCCACTTCCAGCCCAAGTACGTGTTCGCCGCGATCGAGGCCGGCTGCGCGGCGGTGCGGGTGAACCCCGGCAACATCCGGAAGTTCGACGATCAGGTCAAGGAGATCGCGCAGGCCGCGAAGGACCACGGCACGCCGATCCGGATCGGCGTGAACGCCGGCTCGCTGGACAAGCGGCTGCTGGAGAAGTACGGCAAGGCGACCCCGGAGGCGCTGGCGGAATCCGCGCTGTGGGAGGCCTCGCTGTTCGCCGAGCACGATTTCCACGACATCAAGATCTCGGTCAAGCACAACGACCCAGTGGTCATGGTGCGGGCCTACGAGCTGCTCGCCGAGCAGTGCGACTACCCGCTGCACCTCGGCGTCACCGAGGCGGGCCCGGCGTTCCAGGGCACCATCAAGTCCGCGGTGGCGTTCGGCGCCCTGCTGCGACAGGGCATCGGGGACACCATCCGGGTGTCGCTGTCCGCGCCGCCGGTCGAGGAGGTCAAGGTCGGCGCGCAGATCCTGCAGTCGCTGAACCTGCGTCCGAGGAAACTGGAGATCGTGTCCTGCCCGTCCTGCGGGCGTGCGCAGGTCGACGTCTACACCCTCGCCGACCAGGTCACGGCCGGGCTGGAGGGGATGGAGGTGCCGCTGCGCGTCGCGGTGATGGGCTGCGTCGTGAACGGTCCCGGTGAGGCGCGGGAAGCCGACCTCGGCGTCGCGTCCGGCAACGGCAAGGGCCAGATCTTCGTCAAGGGCGAGGTCATCAAGACCGTGCCCGAGCACGCCATCGTGGAGACCCTGATCGAAGAGGCCATGCGCATCGCCGAGGAAGCCGGCGAAGGCATCGGCGAGGGCGCCCCGAGCGTCACCGTCGGCTGATCCGGGCTCAGCCCTGCAGATGGTGCCGGGCGGCGTCCTGGATTTGCCCGCGCACGTTCTCCAGCGAGGCGGCCAGCTCGTCGATCTGGTGGAGGGCGAGCTGGATCGCGCCCTGCACGGCGGTGGCCGTGCCGGTGGCGCCGAGTACCCCGAGCACCCGTGCCTGCAGGTCCTCCAGCTCGCTCTTGGTGGCCAGCGCGATGCCGGTGGGCACCTGGTCGGCGAGCTGTTCGAGGTGCTGGGCCTGCTCCTGGATGGACATCCGCTTCTCCTCTTCGTGGGGACCGCACTCCCGTGGTAGCAGAAACCGGCGGGCTTAACCTCGTTCTGTGGGTCACAGCAGGGCGTTGCGGCGGCCGCATCCGGTAGTGCGGCCATTTGTCGCGCGCTACCTCGGCTACGCCCAGGACGACGTGACCCTCGCCGTGCACCGTGGCCTGCCCTCTCGGCACGTGACGCTCATCGTCAGCCTCGCCGAACCGATCGACTGCGCCGGGCTGCCCGGCGCCGGCCGCCTGCAGGCGCTCGTCGGCGGCCTGCACACCAGCCCGGCGCTGATCACGCAGAGCCGGGTGCAGCGGGGCCTGCACCTGGAACTCGACCCCCTGGGCGTCCGCACCCTGCTGGGCGTTTCCGCCGCCGAACTGAGCGGCTCCATCACCGACCTGGCCGAGTTCGGCGCCGATCTGGCCCGGTTGCCGGAACGCCTGTCCGAAGCGCCGGACTGGCCGTCCCGCTTCGCCCTCCTCGACGAGGTACTGGCCGCTCGCGCCGTCGAACCGGCGCTGCCCGAGCCGCCCCGAAACAGGCCGCCCGCGTCCTGCGTTTCGAACGGGCCGGCCACCTGCTTCGTACCGGCCGCCACGACCTGTCGGCCGTCGCCCTCGCGGCGGGCTATTACGACCAGGCCCACTTGTCCAATGAATGGCGGGCGCTGGCGGGCTGCTCCCCGCGTACCTGGATGACCGAGGAACTGCCGAATCTGGCGGAAGAACCGGCGGAGTGACCCGCTGAGCGAGGGGCCAGTGCGGCACCGGCTATCGCAGTGCAGGACATCAGGCGCTTGATCATGAACGACCTCCCCAGACGAGATGTGCTGGGAAGTCGCCGACCACCGCGCGCGTGTTACGGCCGCCGGTTCCCGTTTCTCCAAGACCGGCGGGGAGCCGGCGGTTCAGACTCGATGCCATGACTCCACAACCGACAGTCTGGCCCGCGCTCCGTTATGACGATGCGCCCCGGGCGATTCGCTTTCTGGTCGACGTTCTCGGATTCGAAGAGACGCTCGTGGTGCCCGGTTCCGCGGAACGCGAAGTCGCGCATGCCGAGCTTCGCTGGCCGGAGGGTGGTGGTGTGATGCTCGGCAGCACCGGTGGCCCCGATGACGGGGTGCACGACGCGATGAAGCCGGGTACCGGCGCCGTCTACGTCGTGTCCGACCGGGTCGACGAGATCCACCGGCGGGTGCGCGCCGCGGGGGCGGAGATCACCCTGGCTCTGCACGACACCGAATACGGCTCGCACACCTTCAGCTTGCGTGACGGGGAGGGCAATTCCTGGACCGTCGGCACGTACCGGGGTGCCTGACCGGCGGAGATTCCACAGTGGACAAACCGGCCACGATGACCGGGAGTCGGGCGCCGCCGGGAGCCGGGAACGGCATCCCGGCGGCGCCGGAGGGGTTCCATCGCGTTGCGGGACGGCTTTCCGCCGTGGTGGGGGAGATGTTCCCCGCCTTGCCCGGCAGTCGCACCGTGATGGTCCGGGTGGGTGAATCCGAAATCTCAGTCCACGGGTCGTTCGAAGGTCACCAGAAGACCTTCGACCCCGCCCGGGCCGACCCGGCCCTTGATCTCCGCGGCGGTGATCGTTTTCAGCTGCCAGCCCTCGCCCGCGCGATCGTTCAGCAGTTTCTCGAGCCGATCACCGGAGATTTTTCCGCCGAGCATCTTTTCCCGGACTTCCACGACCTGGTACACGTAGCGCTGCATACGCCGATTGTGCCGAAAACCGGATCACCGGTGCGGGCAGCCCGATGTGCGTTCCGTTCCTTGCCTTCTTCTGGCACTCTTGACCTCGTGTTGCGGCTTGCCGGCGCCCGGCTGCTCGATGACCGGGACTACCCGGCGGTTCGTGCTGCGCTCGCCGCGGATCCGGTGGGCAGCTGCATGGTCAGCGCGCGGGTCGAGGTGGCCGGGCTGGACCCGTGGCGGCTGGGCGGCGAGCTGTGGGCCGCGGACAGCCGCCCGGCCCGCTACGGCAGGCTTTCCGGACTCTGTTTCGCCGGGCCGAATCTGATCCCCTTGCGCGGCAACTCCTCGGCGCTGCGGTCGTTCGCCGACCGGGCGCTGCGGCGGCAGCGCGCCTGTTCCTCCCTCGTCGGGCCCGCCGAGCAGGTGCTCGGGCTGTGGGGCGAGCTGGAGACCGAATGGGGTCCTGCCCGCGAGGTACGCGAGGACCAGCCGCTGCTGGCGCTGGACCGCAGCCCCCTGGTGCCCGCCGACCCGCGGGTCCGCGCGGTACGGCGGGACGAGCTGGACCGCTACCTGCCCGCGGCGGTGGCGATGTTCATCGAGGAGGTCGGCGTCGACCCGCGGGCCGGGGACGGCGGGGCCAGCTACCGGGCCAGGGTCAACGAGCTGATCTCCGGGGGCCGCGCGTTCGCCCGCTTCGAGGACGGCGAGGTCGTGTTCAAGGCCGAGATCGGTGCGATGTCCGCGGACGTCGGGCAGATCCAGGGCGTGTGGGTGCATCCGGACCGCCGCAGTGCCGGGCTCGGCACCGCGGGGACCGCCGCGGTGGTGAGCAGGCTGGTCCACGGGCTCGGCCGCACCGCGAGCCTGTACGTGAACGGGTTCAACACCCCGGCGCTGGCGGCCTACCGCAAGATCGGCTTCCGGCAGGTCGGGCAGTACGCCACGGTGCTGTTCTGACCTGGGCCCGGCGGGGTCGGTCGTTCTCATGGGGGACGTCGTAGGGTGGAGGGCATGCCCGATCGTGCTCCGCTGCAGCCCGGCGTCCAGACGCCGCGCCGTGCCGTCCCCGCCGACATCGCCCGCCCCGAGTACGTCGACCGGCCGGCGCCGAAACGGGACACCGGCAACGGTGTGCGTACGCCAGAGGTGATCGAGGCGATGCGCGTGGCGTCGAAGATCGCGGCGCAGGCGCTGGAAGAGGGCGGTAAAGCGGTCAAGCCGGGCGCGACCACCGACGATGTCGACAAGGCGGTGCACGAGTTCCTGCTCGACCACCACGCCTACCCGTCCACGCTCGGCTACCGCGGCTACCCGAAGTCCTGCTGCACTTCGCTGAACGAGGTCATCTGCCACGGCATCCCGGACTCGACGGTGATCGAGGACGGTGATATCTGCAACATCGACGTGACCGCGTTCATCGGCGGGGTGCACGGCGACACCAACGCCACCTTCTTGGCCGGCGACGTGTCCGAAGAGGCGCGGCTGCTCGTCGAGCGCACTCGTGAGGCCACCGCGCGTGCGATCAAGGCGGTGCGTCCCGGTCGTCAGCTGAACGTGATCGGCCGCGTTATCGAGGCCTACGCGAAGCGGTTTGGCTACGGGGTCGTACGCGACTTCACGGGTCACGGCGTCGGCCCGGCGTTCCACACCGCGCCGACGGTGCTGCACTACGAAGAGCCTTCGGTGCACACGGTGATCGAGGAAGGCATGACCTTCACCATCGAGCCGATGATCACGCTCGGCACCATCGACTACGACATGTGGGCCGACGACTGGACTGTCACCACGAAGGACAAGAAGTGGACGGCCCAGTTCGAGCACACCCTCGTCGTCACCGCGGACGGCGCGGAGATCCTCACGCTGCCCTAGCTCCGGAAGGCTCCTCAAAGGACAGTCGCGGGCGTGCGCCGGACCGGTGCCGGGGTGCGGTGGTAGGCGTAGTGCTCCACTGCGACGGCCTCGCCGCCCGCGCCGGCTGATCATGCCCGGTCCACCCGGGTGAGCAGCTCTTCGAGGAAGCCCGCGGCCTCCCGGCCGGCGCGGTCCACGTCGCCGTCCTCGATCGCGTCGACGAGGCCTTCGTGCTTGATCCGCTCGGCGTGTTCCGGATTGTCCGAAGTGGACGCCACGCTCGCGGTGATCACCTCCAGCAGACCGCGGTACAGCTCGAACAGCAGCTCGTTGTGCCCGCAGCGGACGACGTCGAGGTGGAATTCCGCGTCCGTGCGGGCGAAATCCTCGACGCGGCCCTCGCGCCAGTCGGTGGCGCGCCGGGTCAGCAGCTCGCGCAGGCCGGCCAAGTCCTCCTCCGTGCGGGCGGCGGCGGCCAGCCGTGCCCCCTCCACTTCCAGGACCCGCCGCACCTGCAGCACTTCACGCAGCTCGGTGCCGCACAGCCGGCGGACCGCGCCGGACAGGTCGCTCGTCGCGCGCACGTAGGTGCCGTCGCCCTGGCGGACCTCAAGGATGCCGGTGTGCGCGAGCGCGCGAACCGCCTCCCGCACGGTGTTGCGGCCGACGCCGAGCTGGGCGACCAGCTCCGCCTCGGTCGGGATCCGGTGCCCGACCGGCCACTCCCCGTCCCGGACCGCCTGGCGCAGCTGGTCGATGACCTGGTCGACGAGTCCGGCGCGGCGGGTGGTGGCCAACGGCACAGGTAAATCCCTTCATCCAATCATCCTACGTATGGAAGAGTAGCGCACGTGTCCGTCGACTCGCCTGACTCCGCCGCCCGTCCGCCCGCGTACGCCGACCGGCTCGAACTGGAGCTGGAGGGCGGGATCGAGGCGACGCGGCCCGGGGTGATCGCGGGTGGCGTGCTGCTCGCGGTCGCGGTGGTGCTCACCGCGCTGAATCTTCGGCCGGCCATCACCAGCGTCGGCCCGCTGCTCGCCGAAATGCGCACGGGGCTGGGCGCCTCCGCGCTGTGGGCGAGCGTGCTTACGACGGTGCCCGGCTTGTGCTTCGCCGGTGCCGGGATGGCCGCGCCACTGCTGTCACGCCGGTTCGGCATCGGCACGGCGATCGGGTTCGCGCTCGGCGTCCTCACCGTCGGGCTGGTCGTGCGGGTGCTCGACGGTCCGTACGTGGTGCTCGGCGGCACCCTCGTGGCCACTGCCGGAATCGCGCTGGTCAACGTGCTGATCCCGGTGGTCATCAAGGATTCCTTCCCGGCGCGGGTCGGGCTGATGACCGGCGTCTACACCGCCGCGTTACAGGGCGGCGGGGCGGCGGGCTCCGCGCTCAGCCCGCCCCTGGAAACGGCGCTGGGCGGCTGGCGGGCCGCGCTCGGCTCGTGGGCCGCGGTGGCCGCGATCGCGCTGCTCGTCTGGTTCCTGGCCACGCGTGGCGGCGGACGCTCGCCTCGTCCGGCCGCGGACGGCACCGGGCGGTCCTTGCTGCGCAGCCCGCTGGCCTGGATCGTGACCACGTTCTTCGGCCTGCAGTCGTTCATCGCCTACGTGGTGATGGGCTGGCTGCCGCAAGTGTTCATCGACTCCGGGGTGAGCAAGAGCGCCGCCGGGCTGCTGCTCGGGCTGATCTCGGTGATCGCGGTGCCGATCAGCCTGGTGATCCCGCCGATCGCGGCGCGCCAGGGCAGCCAGAGCGCGTGGATTGTGGGGATGGGCGGATGCGGGGCGGCCGGGCTGGCCGGGGTGCTCCTCGCGCCGAGCTGGTCGCCATTGCTGTGGAGCGTGCTGATCGGCATCGGGATGAGCGTGTTCTCGCTGGCGCTGACGGTGATCGCGCTGCGGGCGCGGACCGGCGCGGACACCGCGCGGCTGTCCGGGATGGCGCAGGGCTTCGGCTACCTGCTCGCCGCGGTCGGGCCGTTCGTGTTCGGCCTGCTGCACGACGTCACCGGCGGCTGGCAGGTCTCGCTGATCGTGCTGCTCGCGGTGCTGCTGGTGCAGATGGTGTTCGGCGCGCTGGCCGGACGCCGCCGCTTCGTCTGACCGCCGTGGAGGGCTGTGAAGGGCACCTTCACAGCCTCAGAGTCCGTGAAGGTGCCCTTCACAGCCTGCGTAGTGGTCAGTCCAGCGGAAGGTTGAGCAGTGCGTTCTCGATCAGCTCCGGCATCGCCGGGTGGATCCAGTACTGGCCACGGGCCATCGACCGCGCGTCGAGGCCGAAGCTCATCGCCTGGATCAGCGGCTGGATCACGGTGGACGCCTGCGGGCCGATGATGTGCGCACCCAGCAGCTGCCCGGTCGCCGGATCGGCGAGCAGCTTCGCGAAGCCGGTGGTGTCCTCCATCGCCCAGCCGTAGGCGATGCCCGCGTAGTCCTGCTTCGAGACCACATAGGACAGTCCACGGCGCACGGCCTCGCGTTCGGTCAGGCCGACCGAGGCGACCTGCGGCGCGGTGAACACCGCGTGCGGCACGAAGCGGTGGTCGGCCTTGATCCGAGCGTCCGGGTGCAGCAGATTGTGCTGCACCACGCGGGCTTCGTGGTTGGCGACGTGCTTGAGTTCCAGGGGCGACGAAAGATCGCCGAGTGCGTAGATGCCCTCGACGGGGGTCTCCTGGTAGTCGTCCACGACCACGTGCCCGGTCTCGCCGGTGGCCACGCCGGTGGCGGCCACGTCCAGCAGATCGGAGTTCGGCCTGCGCCCGGCGGCCACGAGGATCAGGTCGGCCTCCACGGTCTCGGCGCCGTGGGGGCCTTCAAGGTCCAGCGCCACGCCCTCGGCGGTCCGGCGGGCGCGCACCGTCTTGCGCTCCAGCCGCACGTCGAACCGCTCCGCGGCCAGCTCCGTGAACCGCGCGCTGATGTCCTCGTCCTCCTGGCGCAGCAACGCGCCGGAGCGGTTGACCACGGTCACCGCCACCCCGAATGACGCGAATACATGCGCGAATTCGGCCGCGATGTAGCCGCCGCCGATGATCACGATCCGGGCCGGCAGCTCGTCCAGCCGCATCACGGTGTCGGAGGTGGAGAAGCCGGTCTCGGCCAGCCCCGGCACGTCCGGGACCACCGGCCGTCCGCCCGCGGCGAGCACGAACCGGTCCGCGGTGAGCACCTCGTCCGGTCGTCCACCGGGGAAT
Organism: Amycolatopsis panacis; assembly: GCF_003600245.1. Taxonomy (NCBI): domain Bacteria; kingdom Bacillati; phylum Actinomycetota; class Actinomycetes; order Pseudonocardiales; family Pseudonocardiaceae; genus Amycolatopsis; species Amycolatopsis panacis. The sequence goes on along the minus strand of NZ_QZFV01000131.1, from coordinate 7,564 downwards.
TGCACGCGCAGCTGCCGCAGGCCGGTGAACCGGCCTGCACCACGGTAGACGTCGACGTTCCGGTTGTCCTCGTGGTTCGTCCGGTACTGCGCGCCGCCTTCGGCGATCGGATCGATCCGGCCGAAGATCCGGTCCCGGATGTCCGGCCAGCGCACGCCGTCGAGCCGCTCGTCCACCCCGTAGCGAGCGCTGTGGGCCGGGGTGGCCGCGACATCCGCCGCGTAGACGAACATCTTGGTCGGGATGCAGCCGACGTTCAGGCAGGTGCCGCCGAACACGCCCTTCTCGACGATGGCGATCTTCCAGTCCGCGAATTCCGGGCCGGGGACGGAGTTGCCAGAGCCGGTCCCGACGATCACCAGGTCGTAGTGCGGCACAGCGGTCCTTTCCGAAAGCCAGTTGGGGTCCAGACTAGTCAACCTGGCCGCGCGCCAGGGTGTTCCCGCTCATGCGCCGGTGGCGGTGAAGTGCATCCGATCGGTCGGCGACCGCCACGCGCCACCCCACTGCCAGCCCTCCCGCGCGAACGCCCGCACCACCGGATCGTCGGCCAGCACCATGCCCGGCCGTACGTTCTTCCGGTCCAGATAGGACGAAGCCAGCTCCGGCAGGACGAGATCGCTCTTGGTGTAGGGATTGCAGAAGGGATCGACGTCCACCGCGAGCCCGTACGCGTGCGCGGACCAGCTTGCCTGCCCGCGTGCCGGACGGCAGACGAAGGCGCTCGTGTTGTTCCCGTCGCCGGTCGGCGCGGCGTCGAGTTCGGCCGGAGCGGTGATCCGCATCTCCTCGATCGGGAACCGCTGCGCGAACAGCTCGCCGAACGCGTCGGTGACCGGCTTCGCGGCGTCTTGGCGGACCAGCAGCTCTCCGGTGTGCGCGCGTCCGTCGAAACCCCAGAAGGAGAGCGTGACGTAGCGCAGGTCGGCCGAAGCGACGGGGCACGCGGGTTGCCAGGTACTGCGGGCGAGCACGTCGGCAGGCACCGCGGTGACTTTCGCGGCGTACCGATCGCGCGTGGGAGGAGGGAGCAGATCCCGGGTGGGCAATGCCCGATTCACCAGTTCGGGTGGGGTGGGCAGGATCTCGCCGAAGCCGTCCGGACGCAGCGGCAGCGGACGCGCACCCACCTGCCAGGTGACCGGTGGTGGTGTCCCGCTCGTCCGGGTTGCCGGAACTGCCGGGCTCGCCGGATTCCCCGGAGCGCGCAACGGGCTGACCGGGGGCGGCGCCGGGGCCGGGGCATCGCATCCGGCCAGCAGCGATACTCCGAGGACGCCGGCTGCGGCGGCCGTTCTCGCACGCATGTCACCAGCTAAGCAAACGTCCACCGGTTGGGCGGAATCCACCCGTTCCAGTGACACCGCTTCGGGCCTGCTCCGTTTAGGGTAATCCCGGCCCCGTGTTCACGCGCCGGAGTCGGGTGGCTCCCGGGCGCGTCCGGGCCTCGACGACGTATTCACCGGCCGAAGGGGAATCCCATGCCCGCCACACTCCGCCGTCCGCTCCTGCTCGTGGTGGGGGCGCTGCTCGCCGCCGCGGTCGCGGTGCCGGTCGGCTCGGCGTGGGCCACCGGTCCCGATGAGCCGGCTCCGGGGACCAGCGGGTCCCAGGCCGCGCAGCCGCGGATCGTCGGCGGCGGTGAGGCGTCGGTGTCCGACTACCCGTACGCGGCGTACCTCACCGACCAGAGCGGCAACCAGTTCTGCGGCGCGGTGATCGTCAGCTCGACAGCGGTGGCCACCGCGGCGCACTGCGCCAAGGCGATCTCCGCCACGGACATGCGCGTGGTCGCCGGGCGGCAGGACAAGCGCGGCTCGGACGGCGTGGTGCTCGCCGTGTCGCGGGCCTGGATCTCCCCGGATTTCACCGATCCGACGAAGGGCGACGACCTGGCCGTGCTCAGCGTGCGCGGGCAGCTGCCCTATCGCCCCGCCAAACCGGCCGGTTCGTCCGAGCGGTCGCTTTACGCCGAGGGCACCCGGGCGACCGTGCTCGGCTGGGGCCGGCTCGCCGAGGGCGGCCAGCGTTCCGACATCCTGCGCAGCGCGGACGTCCCGCTGGTGAGCGACAGCAGCTGTAAGAGTGCCTACGACACCTACGACCCGGCGAAGATGGTCTGCGCCGGCTACCCGCAGGGCGGAACGGACGCCTGTCAGGGCGACTCGGGCGGCCCGCTGATGGTCGGGGACACGCTGATCGGCATCGTCTCCTTCGGCGACGGGTGCGCGAAGGCGGGCAAGCCGGGCGTGTACACGCGGGTGTCCGCGTACTCCGGAGTCATCGCGGCGCAGTCCCGGCAGCGGTTGTTCGGCTGACTTGTGTTAAGCAGGGCGGGTGACGACCCTGCACCACGCGGCCGGTCCCGACCTGACTGCCGCCCAGCTCTACGCGATTCTCCGGCTGCGAGCCGAGGTGTTCGTGGTGGAGCAGGACTGCGCGTACGCCGACCTCGACGGCCGGGACCTGCATTCGGACACCCGGCACCTGTGGCTGGCCGGGGACGACGGTGACCTCCTGGCCTACCTGCGGGTGCTGGCCGATCCCGGTGGTGTGGGCCGGATCGGCCGGGTGGTCACGGCGCGTGCGGCTCGCGGCCGGGGCCTCGCCGCCCGGTTGATGGCTGCGGCGCTGGAGCACGCCACCGGCGAGTTCGTCCTCGACGCACAGGTTTACGCCCAGAGCCTGTACGCGCGGTTCGGCTTTGTGGCCGAGGGGGACGAGTTTCTGGAGGACGGCATCCCGCACCGGACCATGCGCCGGATGGCTGCTGCTGGTTGATCTTGTTCGGCCATTCGCGGGCCGAGGTCGCGTGCGTCGCTTCTCGTTGCCGGGTTGCCGGGTTGCCGGGTTGCCGGGTCTGGCCCGTCCAACCGGCTTGGGCGGACGCGGGCTGTTTCCGCGCGGTCGACTCCGCTCAGGTGGCGTCGCGGGGCGCGGTCGTGGTGATGACCTTCACCGCACGGTCCACATCGGACTCGGTCAGGTCGGCGCGGGCGGTCAGGCGGAGCCGGGAGATCCCGTCCGGCACCGACGGCGGCCGGAAGCAGGCGACGCGGATTCCTTGCTCGGCACAGGATTCCGCCCATCCGACCGCGGTTTCCGGGGATGGCGCGCGCACGGAGATCACCGCGGCTTCCGGGAGGGTGACGCTCAGTCCTGCGGCCTTCAGCTGCATGGCCAGGTTCGCCGCGTTATCGGTCGCCTTCGCCGGCAGGTCCGGTTCGGACTTGAGCACGCCCAGCGCGGCCAGCGCCGCGGCGGCACTCGCGGGCGCCAGCGCGGTGTCGAAGATGAAGCTGCGCGCCGTCTCCACCAGATGCCGGATCACCCGGCGTGGACCGATCACCGCTCCGCCTTGCGCGCCGAGTGCTTTGGACAGCGTGCAGGTGGTGACAACATCCGGGGCCGCGGACAGTCCGGCCGCGTGCACCGCGCCCCGGCCGCCCTCGCCGAGTACCCCGAGACCATGTGCGTCGTCGACGAGCAACGCCGCGCTGTGCTCGCGGCAGATCCCGGCCAGCTCCGCGAGCGGGGCGAGGTCGCCGTCCACCGAGAAGATCGATTCGGTGACCACCAGCGCCCGTGGCTTCCGCCGCGTGGCCAGCGCGTGGCGGACCGCGTCGGGGGTCGAGTGCGCGACCGCCGCCACGTCGGCCCTGGAGAGCCGGCAGCCTTCGATCAGCGAGGCGTGCACGTACTTGTCGCTGACGATTGCCGATTCCGAACCGGACAGCGCCGTCACCGCACCGAGGTTTGCCGCGAATCCGGACGAGAAGACGAGCGCCGCCTGTGCCCCGCAGAATCGGGCCAGCTCGTGCTCCAGCTCGGCGTGCAGCTCGGTCGTACCGGTCACCAGGCGGGACCCGGTGGCCCCCGCTCCCCACCGCAACGCAGCTGCCGCGGCCGCCCCGGCGACCCTCTTGTCCCTGGCGAGGCCGAGGTAGTCGTTGCCTGCCAGATCCAGCTCGTCCGGCTGCGCCGGCCGCGGCCGTAGACGGCGGGTGAGTCCTGCTTCCGCCCGCTTTCCGGCTTCACCATCAAGCCAGTCGAAAACGTTGTCCGGCGGCAGTGCTGGCGAGGCGTTCACGCCTGGCAGTGTCGCATCCACCCGACCTCGCCGAGCGTGCGACCCGCCACAGCTGTATCGCCCTGCCGGTACCCGGAAACTCCTTCCCGCGTGGTGGCGTCGTTCAGGTACCCCATCGCCGGAAGGGCTGGTTGGAGCAGATGATCTCGTCATCGGCATGGGTCGCCGGGTGATGGGTTCGGATGGTCTGGGTATATGGCCACAACACAAGAACAGATCAGCCCAGCCGACGCGGCGGCCTGGGTAGGCGGCGGCGTCGGCTGGGCTGATCAGCTGGTGACGGGGTCAGGAATCGTAGCTGCGGCGCGGGCCGCGGCCAGGGCGTTGCGGGCGGCCGGAGCCGCCGCCGAAGCGCTGCTGGCGGCCGCGGCCGCCGTAGCCGGGGCGGCCGTCGCGGGAGGACTGGTCCCCGTGGTTCCGGCCGCCGTGGTGCGGGCGGTCGTCCCGGGAACCCTGGTGGCCGTAGGCGGGGCGGTCGTCGCGCGAGCCCTGGTGGCTGTACGAACGATCGTCGCGGGAGGAGGACTGATCGCCATAGCCCCGGCTGTCGCGCGAGCCGTGGCCGTAACCCCGGTCCTCACGCGGGCCACGGGAACCGTCGCCGTAGCTGCGTCGGCCGCGGTCCTCGTACGAGCCGCGGCGGGGACCGCGGTCGTCACGGCCACCGCGGTGGCCGCGGTCGTCACGGTCGCCGAAACGGCCGCGGCGCGGGGTCTCGCGGCGTCGCTCCACGACCGGCTCGCCGCTGGGTTCGCGGGCGCCGGTGATGCGGGACAGGTCGTCGTCCTCCGGGCGGATCATGGTGGTCGCGGCGCGCACGCCCGCGCGGTCGGTCATCCGGTTGACGGTGCGGCGCTGGTCGCGGGTGACCAGCGTGACCACGATGCCCGACGCCCCGGCCCGCGCGGTGCGGCCGGCGCGGTGCAGGTAGTCCTTGTGGTCGGCGGCCGGGTCCACGTGCAGCACCAGCGAGATGTCGTCGACGTGGATACCGCGCGCCGCGACGTCGGTGGCCACCAGCACCGCGGCGTGGCCTTCCTTGAAGTCCGACAGCACCCGGTTGCGCTGGCCCTGGGTCTTGCCGCCGTGCAGCGCCGCCGCGTGCACGCCCTGCTCGCGCAGCCGCTCGGTGAGCCGGTCCACGTGGTGCTTGGTGCGCACGAACATGATCGTGCGGCCCTCGCGCGCCCCGATCCGGGTGATGATGTCCTGCTTGTCCGAGTGCGACACCTGGAACAGGTGGTGGTCCATGGTGGTCACGCTCGCGGTGGACGGCGCGACCGAATGCGTCACCGGGTCGGCCAGGTACTGGCGGACCAGCTTGTCCACGTCACCGTCGAGCGTGGCGGAGAACAGCAGCCGCTGCCCGCCCGGCGGGGTGAGGTCGAGGATCTCCCGCACCTGCGGCATGAACCCCATGTCGGCCATCTGGTCGGCCTCGTCGAGCGCGACGAAGTTGCAGTCGCCCAGCGAGGCGGTGCCCTGGCGGACGTGGTCGGACAGCCGGCCGGGGGTGGCGATCAGCAGGTCGACCCCGCGGTGCAGGGCGTCGGCCTGGCGGGTGAAGGACATCCCGCCGACCGCGGTGCGGCACCACAGGCCGAGCGACTTGGCCAGCGGGGCCAGCGAATCGGCCACCTGCATGGCCAGCTCGCGGGTGGGCACCAGGATCAGCGCGCGCGGCCGCTTCGGGCGGGCCTTGCCGCCGTCGAGCCGGGCCAGCATGGCCAGCCCGAAGGCGAGGGTCTTGCCGGACCCGGTCTGCGCGCGGCCCAGCACGTCGCGGCCGGCCAGCGCGTCCGGGATGGTCGCGGACTGGATCGGGAACGGCGCGTCGATGCCCAGCTCGGCCAGCGCCCGCAGCAGCCCGTCGGGCAGGCCGAGCTCGGCGAAGGTGCGGGTCTTCGGGGTCTCCACCGCGTCGTCGCGCAGCAGCTCACCGCCGGACTGGCGGTGCCGCGGGGCGCGATCGGGCCGGCCGGCTCGCGGGGAGCGGGTGGAGTGGCCGGAATTGAACGTGACTGTCACAGATGCCTCTCGGACGTGGCACGTCGCAAGGAGGCCCGGGCTGCCCGCTCGCAGGCAGGGCAAGATGGTGTGCGGTGGGCGTTCACAGGGACGGACCCGGTGGACGACGCCGCGGCGCCGGACACCGATGGAAAATGCTTCGGATTGCACCGCGAGCCCTGCAGTGGGCTATGGAGGCGACGGACACCAACTCATCCACGCCGCCGTTGCGGTCGGTGGTTACTGTACCGGAGCGGCACCCACGGCCGCGCACCCAGGTCCGCGGTTGTGGCCGGGGTCGCAGGTGTGCGTTGCGCCACTCCCGCGACCCCGCCGCGCCGCCTCAGCCGAGCCCGGCCGCGAAGGTCAGGCGCGCCACCAGATCCTCGGTGGCGGCCAGGTCTTCGGGCAGGCCCCGGCTGCGGAACCAGCCGGCCAGATTCGCCACGTCACGGGCCAGGAACTCAGGCCCGCGCGGGTTGACGATCAGGTCGACCACCTGTGGCAGATCGATCACCATCAGGTGCCCTTCGTGCACCAGCAGGTTGTACGCGGACAGGTCACCGTGCGCGAGTCCTTGTGCAGCCAGCAGTTCCAGCGCCGAACCGGCTTGTTCCCACAGGGCGGCCAGTTCGTCCGGCTCCGGGCGGAGCTGGGCCAGCCGGGGAGCCGCGGTGCCGTCCGGCTCGCCGAGGAACTCGAGCAGCAATTCGGTACCGTGCCGCTGCACCGGGTAGGGCACCGGGGCGCCCACCGTCCACAGCTTGCTCAGCGCGGCGAATTCGGCGGCTGCCCACTGTTCGGCGATCAGGTTGCGGCCGAACGTGGTCCGCCCGGCGATCGCGCGCATCTCGCGGGACCGGCGCAGGCGCCTGCCTTCCAGGTAGCCCGCGTCGCGGTGGAACAGCTTGTGCTCGTCCGAGCGGTATCGCTTGGCCGCGAGCAGCACCCCGTCGGCGCCCGGCTCGTGGCGGCGCATCAGGTGGACATCGGCCTCCTTGCCGGTTTTGAGGACGCCGAGGTCGGTATCGAGCGCGCCGAGCCCGGTGGGTACCCAGTCCGGCCGCGGATGCGGTCCCTGCTCGGCATCGCCCCAGGTGGTCCGGCGATCGGCGCCGTCCGGGAGTTCGGGCTCGGCGTAGGCCTCCTCGCGGAGCTGGGCCAGCCGGACGCGTTCGCCCTCGGTGAGCCGCCCGCGCCGAGCCGGGGCGGGGGCATTGTCGGACCGGCGGTGTGGCCGCCGCGGGGAATCGTCGAAGGAATCGGAATAGTCTTGGTAATCGTCCCAGCGCACTGGTGGGTTCTCCTCGATCGGAATGCCCCACCGGACGAGCACGTGCGCTAGCCCCGTATTTCGCACATGGGGGAAGGTGGGGTGATCGGGGCTTTCGTTCTTGATCATCATAGGGTCGCGGTCCATGCGAGGACAGCGGGTCGCTTATGGACGCCCGAGTGTGGAGAAGTTGC
>NZ_QZFV01000119.1:0-29913 GCF_003600245.1 Amycolatopsis panacis | reverse complement strand
CTCAGAGTCCGTGAAGGGTCCCTTCACAGACCCGAAACCGGTCCTGCGCACGCCACGAGGTGGTCGCACACACCTCCGCATCGCCCACTGCCGGGTCCCCGACCAACTTTGCCGACACCCTGGCCTCAGAGTCCGTGAAGGGACCCTTCACGGACTCTGAGTCTGTGAAGGGTCCCTTCACAGCCCTGGAACAGGCGCGCGGGCTAAAGGCTCCGCAGGCCCTGTAGGACCCGCTCCATGAACTCGCGCGAGGACCGGTCGCCCAGGACAAGGTCGGTCTGGTGCAGCAGCACCAGGCCGATGTCGGCCATGTCCCCCACCAGCACCTTGACCACGCCGAGCGGCAGGTGCAGGTGCGCGGCGATTTCCGCGACCGAGCGGGTGTCCAGGCACAGATCGCAGATCCGCCGGTGCTCGATGGAGCGCACCCCGCGGTAGCGGCGGCCACTGTCACTGGTCGAGACCAATGCTTCGAGCGCGAGGTTGTAGTCCGAGTGCGTCCGACCACGCGTGCGGGCGTACGGGCGTACCCGCGACTTGGGCTTGGCCGCCGATCGGTCCGCGGGAGCGGCTTCGTCGGCGCCTTCCCCTTCCGCGGACCAGAACTGGTCCAGCGCGGAGGCGCCCGACTGCTCCTGCGGCGGAGGGGGCTGCGCGTGCCTGCTGCGAGGGGCCTCCTCCGGGTATCGGTACGCGGGCTCCTCCGGCACCATCCGGTCGTGCGCGCCTGGCGAACCGCGGTCGGCGTATTCGTCGAACGAGTACGGGTCCGGCGGCTCCTCGACCCGGTGCCGGCGGCCGGACGGGGATGGTTCGGGGGCCGCGTGCTGCCCGCGTGGGGGCTCCTCCGGCCAGTAGCCGGGCGCGACCGCTCGTCCGTCGCCCCCGTACGCGGGCGGCTCCCGGTAACCGTCGTCGTACCGGACGGGATCCTCCCGCTGCACCGGCGGAGGCGGCAGCGGTGCCGGCGGGGGCGGTGGAGGCGGCGGTACGGCCCGCGGTGGCGCGGGCCGGACGGGGTTCGGGCGGGCCGGCAGCCGCATCTTCAACGTGCTCAGCTCGAAGCGGCTGGGTGAGTCGAACTCCGTGCGGTCGTCACCGCGGTGCAGCGCCTCCCAGGCGCCCGTGTCCTGCTCGCCGAAACCCGAGATCCTCACCCACGCACCCCGCCCTGCAGCTGAGCCCGCAGCTCGGGGCTGATCTGCTGGCCGACCCGCTCCACGAGCAGGGTCATCTCGTAGGCCACCGTCCCGATGTCGCACGAGGGCGCGGCCAGCACGGCCAGCGACGAACCGTCGGACACCGACATCAGGAACAGGTACCCGCCCTCCATCTCGACCACGGTCTGGTTGACCCCGCCCGCCTCGAAGCAGCGGGCCGCACCCAGGGTGAGGCTGATCAGCCCGGAGGCGACCGCGGACAGCTGCTCGGCCCGCTCCTGCGGCAGCCCCTCGGACGGGGCGAGCAGCAGGCCGTCCGCGGACACCAGCACCGCATGCGCGGCACCCGGGACCCGGCGCACGAAATCGGAGACCAGCCAGCCGAACGTGCCCTGCTCCGCCGGTGCGCCGGAATCGGTCGCGGAATAGGTCACTGGCCCTCCAAGCTGTCGAACGCTGGGACACCCGCCCGGCACCGGGCGGTCCTGCTCGCCCGGTCGCCGTGAAGACGCCATTCCAGCGTATTCACCTCCCCGGCCGTGTCGAGCGTGCGCCCGGGCACGGTACGCGTACTTCCGTGCCGACGTCGCATCGACGCATGCGTGACCACGCATTCGCGGGTCACTCGGTAGGGCCGGTGACGAACTCCAGGAAAAGCGTATCCGAGCTGGTCACCACCGTTGCGGCAAGCCGATCGGGGGACGACCGGCACCGGCCCGGACAACCGAGAGGAGTACTCCCTGCTCCAGACGGATGCACCGCTCCCCGAAGCGGGTGAAGCGCGCGGAGTTCACTCCAACGGCGGCATCGCACCTTGGACCGGGCTCAGCCCGCCTGCAGTGCCGTGTCGTGCGCGATCGCGTGCTGGACGACCGAGATCAGCACCTGCTTGGCCGAGTCCCGCTCGCGCGCGTCGCAGGCCATGATCGGCACCGACGGGGAGATCGTCAGCGCGTGCCGCACGTCCTCGATCTGGTGGTGCAGCAGGCGGTCGAAACAGTTGATCGCCACCACGTAGGGCAGCTTCCGGTTCTCGAAGAAGTCGATCGACGGGAACGCGTCGGCCAGCCGCCGGGTGTCCACCAGCACCACCGCGCCGATCGCGCCGACCGCGAGGTCGTCCCACATGAACCAGAACCGGTGCTGGCCCGGTGTACCGAACACATACAGCACCAGGTCCGAGTCGAGCGAGAGCCGGCCGAAGTCCATCGCGACCGTGGTGGTCGTCTTATGGGGCGTGGCCGTGACGTCGTCGTGCCCGATACTCGCCTCGGTCATCAAGGCCTCGGTGGTCAGCGGATCGATCTCGGAGATCGCCCCGACCAGAGTCGTCTTTCCCGAACCGAACCCACCCGCGACCACGATCTTGGCCGACGAGGTCGGACCTGCCTGCGGCGTGTTCGGGTCGGAGTCAAATTCTCCGAAGCCCACTGAGCACCCTTTCCATGAACTCGATACTGGGGCGGTCGCCCGCGCTCGTGCTGGTGCTGGTGTGCACCAGCACCAGGCCGAGCCCCGCCACATCTCCGATCAGCACCCGCACCACGCCCAGCGGCAGCCGCAGCAGCGCGGCGACCTCGGCCACCGACCGGGTGTCCAGGCACAGATCGCAGATCGACCGGTGCTCGGGCACCCGGACCCGGTCCAGCAGCCTGCCCTGCTCACTGGTCGAGACCAATGCCTCGACCGCGAGATCATAGGTCGGCCTGGTCCGCCCGCGGGTGCGGAAGTAGGGCCGGACCAGCCCGGAGGTCTCCACCTCGGCGACCGGCGGCTCGCTCGCGGCCTGGGCGGGCAACGCCGCGGCGAGTTCGTTCGAGGACGGGTCCGGCGAACCGTCCCGCGCCGTGCTGAACGCGGCGAACTCGGCCGAGTCGTAGAGCGGGCCGCTGGCGCCGCCGAACAGCTCCGAGCCGGGACCGCCGAGCAGCCGGTCGCGGTAGCCGGGCACGGCGGTGATGCCCGGCTGCTGCCCGGCATTGGAGTCGGTCAGCCGGTCGGGCGGCCGGGCCGGCTCCGGGCCGGGTCCGGGCTCCGGTTCGTCGAGCCGGGCGTGCCGGGCCCGCCACTCACGGTCGACCCGTTCGCGGAAGGACTTCCAGTCCTCCCGTCCCCGGTCCCGCTCGCCCCACCCGCCGGTGGAGTCGTCCCCGAGCCGGCCATCGCCCCGCAAGCGCCCGTCGTCCACGGCTCACTCCTGATCCCGGCCCGCCTAGCGGCGGACCGCAGCGCCCTGCAGTTGCGCGCGCATCTCCGGGGTCAGCTGCTGCCCGACCCGTTCGACGAGCAACGTCATCTCGTACACCACCAGGCCGATGTCGCTTTCCGGCGAACCCAGCACGGCCAGGCAGGAACCGTCGGACACCGACATCAGGAAGAGGAAACCGTTGGCCATCTCGACCACGGTCTGCGCGACCGGGCCGCCTTCGAACACCTTCGCCGCGCCCCGTGCGAGGCTGGTCAGCCCGGAGGCGACCGCCGCGAGCTGGTCCGCGCGATCCTTCGGCAACCCGCGCGAAGCCGCGAGAAGCAGACCGTCGGCCGAAACGACCACTGCGTGCGCGGCACCGGGAACCCGGTGCACGAAGTCCGTGATCAGCCACGCGAAGCTGCCCGTCGCGCCGCCGGCACTTCTGCCGTTCGGCTGCACCGGCCCGCCTCCCGGCTGCACTGCACCCGCCCGTGTCACTGTTGCTCCTCACTGCTGCTGTCGCTCACGTAGCCGGCTCCGGTCACGCGCGCCTCGTCGTCGAGCCGGGCCTCCGTCGGCCGATCCTTCAGCGCGTGCCTTCCGGAGGTGTACCCACGCTGGAAGCTTGCCATCCGGCTGCGGGCCGCTGTCGCCGAGCGGGTGATAGCACCCTTTCCGGGCAGCCCGGCGGTCTGGTCGGTGAACGAGTTCTGCGCTTCGGCCGGCTTCTGCGCGCCGGAAATCGAACCGGGGACCAGGTATGCGTTCGGTACGCGTTTGGGCAACCCGGCCGAAGTCACCTCTTCGTTCTTGGACTCGAGCAGCGACTGTGCCGCCTGCCAGCCCTCGTCGGAGACGCTGTGCCAGTCTTCGCCGGCCGAGTCTTCTTCCGGGCCGGGGTAGAGCGGCGTCGCTTCGGCCGGCTCTTCCTCGGCGGCGGGCGCCGGTTCGGGCGCCTCGTGCCGCGCGGCTGCGGGGGCAGGCAACGGTTCCACCGCGTCGATACCCGGCAACGCACCGGGCTCGGCCTCGTCGCTGCCCTCGCTGAACCAGCGCGAAAGCACCGACTGATAGATCGGAAGCCGCCGGGTGGGCACGTCGTCTTCGAGCGCGGACGGGCCGTCCTCTTCCTCGGGCGCCTCGGCCGCGGGTTCCTCCGGCACCACGTGCTTCGGCTCGCGCTTCGGCAGTACCAGCGGCGCGAACCGGGCCTCGGAAAGGCTGGCACCGTCCCCATTGGACTCACGGGTGAGCGGGGCGAGGTCGTCCGCGGTCGGCCAGGCGGGTACCTGTTCGGCCGGCACTTCCGGGCTCAGGAACGGACCGGCCGCCCGGTTGCCCGCGACCAGATCGTCGAGACTGATCGGTTGATCCAGCGGGACCAGCCCGCCGTTGGACTCGACCGGTACCGACGGCGGCGCCTCCTCCGGCGCCCGGTTGACCGGCGGGAAGCTCGGGTGCGAAACCTCGTTGCGGTTCGGCGGGGGCGGCGTGTGCCGCGGCGCGACGGGCACCGGGACGCGTACGTCGGTGAGCAGCCCGGCGGGCACCACCACGCGGGCGACCACACCGCCCTCGATGTCCTCGTTCTCCCGCAGCCGCACCTCGATGCCGTGCCGCTGGGCCAGCCGGGCGACCACGTACAGACCCATCCGCCGGGTCACCGACACGTCCAGGTCCGGCGGGTCGGCCAGCCGGGTGTTCAGCTCCGCGAGCCGGTCCTCGCCCATGCCGACGCCGTGGTCGGTGACCTGGATGGCGAGCGCCTTCTTGCGTGTGACCACCGCGCGCACTGTGACCTTCGTCTCCGGCTCGGAGAAGTAGGTCGCGTTGTCCAGCAACTCGGCGAGCACGTGCACGAGGTCGTGGATGGCCAGGCCCTGCACCGCGACCTCGGGCACCACGCCGACCTCGATCCGCGCGTACTGCTCGATCTCGGAGACCGCGGCGCCGATGACGTCCGCCGCGGGCACCGGCTTCGGCACCGACTTCGCGAGCCCGGCGCCGGAGAGCACCAGCAGCGATTCGCCGTTGCGGCGCAACCGGGTGGCCAGGTGGTCCAGCTCGAACAGGCTGGCGAGATGGTCCGGATCCTGCTCGTCGGCCTCCAGCCGGTCGATCACGCCGAGCTGGCGTTCCACCAGCCGCTGCGAACGCCGGGAGAGGTTCACGAAGATGCCGTTGACGTTCTCCCGCAGCAGCGCCTGTTCCGCGGCCATCTTCACGGCCTGCTCGTGCACCACGTCGAACGAGCGCGCCACTTCGCCGATCTCGTCGCGGGAGGTGACCGGGACCGGGTCGACCGCCTTCTTCGAGGCGTTGACCGGATCCGGATCGTCCAAAATCGACTGCACGGTCTCCGGCAGCCGGGTGTAGGCCACCTCCAGCGCGGTGGTCCGCAGTACGCGCAGCGGCCGCAGCATCAGCCGGGCGATCGCGAGCATCAGTACCAGTGCCGCGATCAGCGCCGCGAGCACGATCGCGCCACCGATCCAGGCGGACTGCACGGCCGAGCCGGCCAGGCTGTCGGCCTGGGTGCGCAGCTGGTTCAGCAGGCTGCTCTCGACCGCGCGCAGCTTGTCCGCGGCGATCGTGGAGTCCTGGCTCAGCCGGGTGGGGTCGATGTTGAGCGAGTGGCCCTGGTTGGCCTGCGCGGTGGAGAACGCGGTCGCCTCGACCCGGCGCCGGTCGTCGACCTCCGGGCCGGAGTAGGTGTCGTTGTAGAGCCGGACCTGGTCGTCGGTGGCGTTGGCCACGAACACCGAGATCGAGGCGTCCCCGCTCGCTTCCGCGGCGCGGGTCTCGTCGAGCAGGCTGCCCGGGAAGGCGTCGCGGAACGCGGCCACCAGCAGCGCGCTGTCCCCGCGGAGGATGAACTCCTTGGCCTCGCTGATCGACTGGGTGCTGGTACCCAGCCGGAGCAGGTCACGGTCGCTGGTCGCGGTGGTCACCACGCGACCGAGCTGCACCAGTGAGTCGAGAATGGAGGAATAGGTGTCCAGCGCGGCCAGGTCCGAATAGGAGGAGGAGCCGATCGCCGCGCGCAGCGGGCGCAGCGCGTCCAGCCGCTGCAGGCCGCGTGTGTAGCGGTCGCTGGTCGCCGAGTCGTCGGTGTTGAGCTGCATGGCGGCGTCGCGCAGGTCGTCCACGCCGCGGTCGACCTTGGCCACCTGCGCGTCCAGCCCGGCCTGGCGCAGCGCGTCGCCGGAGGAGATCCGGGCCACCGCCAGCGCCCGCTCGCCCTCCAGGTCGTGCACCACGGAGGTGACCTTCTGCGCGAGGGCCACCTGATCCGCGGTCCGGCTCAGCTGCGTGGCCTGCCGTACGTCGTCGACCACGCGCAGTACGCCGAGCACCAGCGCGGTGAGGGTGGGGATGATCAGAATGAGTGCGAGCTTCGACCGAAGCCGCCAGTTGCCCAGCGCGAAGAAGGAGCGGTCGCCGCTCGATCCGCGCTCGCGCGCAGGGGCCCCTGTGGTGTCTTCATTCGGCACCGCCGCACCACCATCGTCGTCCGGGTCCACGGGACCCTGTGCTTCGAAACCTGCCATGCCCGCGGTCACCACCCGCACGCCTCCGGCAGCAGGCCCGCACCGCTGGCGGCCCGGGCCACTGACCGGATCATTACACCCTTTCGAGTGAAATGATCGACTTCCAGGTGTGATTTCCCACCGCCCTGGGCGTGGGATCGGTTCGGCTCTGGCATGACGTTCGGTCCCCGCACGTGGTCGGTCTGTCCGTTTCGGCCGAGGCCACCCGTTCACCGCGAACTGCTCGCCGGCTTGTCTGGAGCACCCTGTTCGACCAGGGCTTTTCCTCGCTACATCGGTGGGCCGCACCGCATTCTGCAGGAGCAGAGGGTAGCGAACGCTTGGCCGGTTTGTAACCCTCCAGATATCGCGCTGGGTACACCCGGGCAGCGGATCAAGTTATTCAGGCATCAACAGCTTGTCCGCGTGACGCCCGAATGTCGATCAACGATGCACCTGATCGAGTGATGATTGCCACCCCCGAACCGACGCTGAACACCCATTGTGATAGCCGGGTTGCTTCTCTACAGTAGCCGCGTGACTCCGGACGATGAGTCACATTCCGCCATCCGCACGTCCTCGGCAGACGTGACTGCATCCGTATTGGGAGCGACCTTGTTTGAAGCAGCCGCGGGCAACCAGCGCAGCTATAGCAGGCGCGGGTTCCTGTCCCTCGCCATGGCAAGCGGCGTTGCACTGACCGCGAGCGGCTGCGGGCTGCTCGGCGGGTCGGACGACTCCGGCAGCACCGGCGGCGGCTCCGGGCTGGAGAAGCCGAAGATCAAGGTCTCCATCATGCCGACGATCGACGTGGCCCCGTTCCACCTCGCGGTACAGAACGGTTACTTCCAGCAAGAGGGCCTCGAAGTCGAGGCGGTGAACGCGGCCAGCGGCGGGGCTTCGCTGCAGAAGCTGCTCGCCGGCGAGGTCGACATCGCCTACGGCAGCTACACCCCGTTCTTCATCGCCAAGAGCAAGAGCAACGCCGACATCAAGTTCATCTCCGATGCCTCTTCGGCAGGTCCGAAGAGCACCGAGGTGGTCGCGCTGCCGAACGGCCCGGTGAAGAGCGTGCACGACCTGGCGGGCAAGAAGATCGCGATCACCGCGGCCGACACCATCTGCGACACCCTGACCAAGTCCGTGATGCGCGACAACGGCGTGGACTACTCCGGGGTGAAGTGGGTGCCGATCGGATTCCCGCAGATCGGCGCGGCCGTCAAACGCGGCGACGTGGACGCGGGCTTCCTCACCGAGCCGTTCATCACCCAGTCCGCCAAGGCCGACGGCACGGTGGAGATCATCGACGCCGCGACCGGCGGTACCAAGGACTTCCCCACCGCCGGCTACGCCTCGCTGGGCAAGTTCGCCTCCGGCAGCCAGAAGACCGTGGCCGCCTTCCAGCGCGCGATGCTCAAGGCCACCAAGGAATCCGCGGACCGCTCGAAGATCGAGCCGCTGCTGGTCAAGTTCTCCAAGGTGGACCAGGACATCGCCGCGCTGACCAAGCTGCTCACCTTCCAGTCCACATTGGACGCCCGGCGGCTGCAGCGGGTACCGGACCTGTTGCAGCAGTTCCAGTCGATCCCGGCGAAGATCGACGTGGCCACGATGATCGTCCCGCAGGCGAGCGCATCCTGACGTGCGAGTAGTCCGCAACCTGACCGGAGTGCTCGGCTTCCTGCTGATCTGGGAAGCCATCGTGCGCTTCGGCTGGGTCGCACAGACCGATCTGCCGCCGCCCACCGTGGTGTTCGCGCGGATCGGGGAGCTGCTCGGGGACACCGGCTTCACCCGCGACGTGGTGGCCTCGGTACTGGCCTGGCTGATCGCGATGGCGATTTCGATCGTCCTCGCGGTACCGGCCGGGCTGATGCTGGGCAGCGTGCGCTGGCTGCGTGAGGCGACCAGGGCGATCGTCGAGTTCCTGCGGCCGATCCCTTCGGTGGCGCTGATCCCGCTGGTGCTGATCGTCATCGGCGGCGGCCCGGAGGCGAAGATCTCCCTGGCCGTCTACGCCTCGGTGTGGCCGATCCTGTTCAACACCATCTACGCGATGGCCGAGGTCGACCCGCTGCTGGTGGAGACCGCCCGCAGTTACGGCACCCCACCGTCACGGATCCTCGGCTCGGTGCTGCTGCCGCATGCCGCGCCGTTCGTGTTCACCGGGATCCGGATGGCCTCCGCGATCGCGCTGATCCTGGTGATCAGCACGGAATTCCTGGCCGGCGCGAAGCTCGGCATCGGGCAGTTCGTGCTGGAGGCGAGTTCATCGAGCAACCGGATGGACCTGGTGCTGGCCGGCACGGTGGTCGCCGGGGTGCTCGGCTTCCTGGTCAACGAGGGGCTGGAACGGCTGGGGCGCAGGCTGTTCCACTGGAACAGCACCGACGAAGGAGCCACCGCGTGAGCGTGCTGGGCAAGCCGGCCACGGCCGGCGTCCGGGGCCGGGTGCGCAGCGGGCTCGGCGGATTCGCGCGCAAGTGGCTGTTGTTCGTGCTGCTGGTGCTGGTGTGGGAACTGGTGACGCAGCTCAACGAGAGCGTGTTCTTCCCACCACCGACCAAGATCGCGGCGGCCGCGGCGAAGCTGTGGTTCTCCGGGCCGGGCACGCAGCTGTTCCTCGGCGACGCGGTGTTCGAGCACATCCTGCCCAGCCTCGCCCGGGTGCTCGGCGGCTGGCTGCTGTCGGCCGTGGCCGGCGTCGCACTCGGGACCGCACTCGGCCGTTCGCGCACCGGGATGGACTACGTCGGCCCGCTGTTCGCGTTCTTCCGGGCCATTCCGCCGCCCGCGCTGGTGCCGGTGTTCATGGTGTTGTTCCACATTGGACCGGGCATGCAGATCGCCACCATCATCTTCGGTGCACTGTGGCCGGTCCTGCTGAACACAGTGGACGGTGTGCGCTCGGTGGACAAGGTGAAGGTGGAGACCGCGCGCGCGTTCCGCACGCCGCGGCGATACTGGATCGGCCTGGTGGTGCTGCCCGCGGCACTGCCGAAGATCTTCGCCGGGCTGCGGCTGTCGCTGTCCATCGCGCTGATCCTGATGGCCATCTCGGAGCTGGTCGGTGCGCCGGGCGGCATCGGCTACGCGCTGCTGGCCGCCCAGCGGTCCTTCGACTACGACCAGATGTGGGCGTGGATCGTGCTGCTGGGCATCCTCGGATACGGGTTCAACTCCGCCCTGCTCGCCGTCGAACGGCGGGTGCTCGGGTGGCAGCCCACCCGGGGGACGCCGTGAAGGGTCCCTTCACGGACCCTGAGGCTGTGAAGGGACCCTTCACAGCATTCATGTCGTTTGAGGAAGGGCGGCGAATGTCGACCATGCTTGAGGTCTCCGGGGTCAGCCATCGCTACGGCACCGGGGACACCGCGCACGTGGCGGTGGACAAGCTGACGTTCTCCGTCGACGCCGGGCAGCTCGCCTGCATCGTCGGCCCGTCCGGCTGCGGCAAATCGACGCTGCTGCGGGCGATCGCCGGCCTGCGCCCACCGACCTCGGGCACGGTGCGGCTGCACGGCGACCTGGTGACCGGGGTGCCCGACGACCTCGCCGTGGTGTTCCAGGACTACAGCCGTTCGCTGTTCCCGTGGCTCTCGGTGGTCAAGAACGTCGAATTCCCGTTACGCTGGACCAAAATCGACAAGCAGACCCGGCGGTCGCAGGCCCGCGAAGCGCTGGCGGCAGTCGGCCTGTCCGGGGTCGAGGGCAAGTTCCCCTGGCAGCTGTCCGGTGGGATGCAGCAGCGGGTGTCCATCGCCCGCGCGCTGGCGAGCCGCCCGGCGCTGCTGCTGATGGACGAACCGTTCGCCTCGGTGGACGCCCAGACCCGATTCGACCTCGAAGACCTCCTCCGCCGCGTGCAAGCCGAGCAGGGCACGACGGTTCTGCTGGTCACCCACGACATCGACGAGAGCGTATATCTCGGCGACCGTGTGCTGGTGCTGTCGAAGTCCCCGGCACACATCGTCGCGGACCTCGCGATCGATCTGCCCGCGCAGCGCGACCAGATCACCACCCGGGAATCACCGGAGTTTGTTTCGCTGCGCGGTGAAGTGGCCCGGCTGCTGCACGGCCCGGCCAGCACGGCCCCGGTGCAGCAGGCGAAGGGCTGATCAGAGCCGGGGAAACCACACCGAGACCTCGGCCAGCGCATCGAGGGTGCCGACGTCGAGGTGCCCGGCGACCGTCTCGGCTTCCGCGATGACGAGCGTCCGCTTGTCGATGCGGGAGTCGTAATGGTGCCCCGAGAAGGAGAACCCTGCCAAGCCGAGCGCGGCGGCACCTAACGGCTTGAGGTCACCACTCCCCTGCACCTCCTCCACCTTTTCGCACCCGGTGGCGTCACTCTTTTTCGGAAAACCCACCCGCACGACGGAAATCGCGGCTGCGTTGCCATGACCGTCACCGATTGCGTAGAGAGCGCGATCCAGTGCCGTACACCGATGCCGAGCCAGGTAATCCCGCACCCGGCCAGTGGCGGCGGTGAGGCATTCGGTCTCGTGCCGTACGGCCTGCTTCAGCTGTTTGAGCTTGAACCGGCCGAAGGTCTCGCGCTTGCGCCCGCGCTCCGCGGACTTGCGGGCCTCCGAGGTGCGGGTTTTCAGGCTGCGTCCGGGCAGTGAGTCCACGACGTCACCAGAAACGTTGCCGGGTAACGCTTCCGCGACCGTCCCGGCTTCGATCCCGGCGCCGCCGAGCCCGGCCGCGCTGCCCACGCCGACGACCGAGACCACGGCGACCGCGCCCACGAAGAGCTTCGCCCCGCCGCCTTTCCTTGGCGTGATCGGATATGGACCGTTCGGTCCTTGCCTGAACTCCTGCTTCGCCATATGGCCCCTCCCCTGGACACTGTGGCCGGATCGGCCACGGTAGTCCGGGAGGTCGGCGATGATCAGCCGTTCAGCAGCGGGTCACCCATCCGAGGTAACCCGGCTCACTCCCGAGCGCGCGACTCCGGCCCAGTCTCCTCCGGCCCGATCTCCGGACGGGTACGCACGCCAAGCACCGTCGCGCCGACCAGCTTGCGAGTCGCCAGGTTCCCCATCGGCATGAACGTGCTCGCCTGGATGTCGCGCCACATGCGCTCGAAGGGCAGCGCCTTGGTGTAGGACATGCCGCCCAGCACCTCGACCAGGCGCTGCATCACCTCGACCGCGTTGTTCGCCGCGACGTACTTCACCATCGCGCAGCGGGCCACGCCCTCCTACACGTCGCCGGTGAACAGGCGGCGGCTGGTCACCTCGTCGGCGTGCCGGTGGATCAGGGCGCGGGAGCTTTCCAGCTGGATCTGGCACGCGCCGATCACGTCCTGCAGCACCGGATCCGCCGTCTTGCCGCGCTTGGCCAGGGAACGCACCGTCCAGTCCAGCGCACCCGCGGCGACTCCCGTGTAGACCGCCGAGAACGCCGGCATCGCCCACGCCCACACGGTTTCCAGCACCCGCGCGTCGAGATGCTGCACCGGCAGCGAGTGCACCACCGCGGCGTCCTCGACGAACACCTGGTCCAGCTCGACGTCGTTGCTCTGGGTACCGCGCATGCCCATGGTGTCCCAGGTGCGGTGGATTGTCACGCCGGGCTGGTCGAGCGCGATCTGGCAGAGCAGCAGCCGCGGACCGCCGTCGGCGTCCTCGTGGCGCGCGGTCGTGGAGCAGTGCGTGGCGACCGAGGAGTTGGTGGCGAAGCTCTTTCGCCCGGTCAGCTCGAACCCGCCATCCACCCGGACCGCGCGGGTCCGCGCGTCGGTCAGGTCGTTGGGCAGCCCCGTTTCGCTGGTGATCGACGCCCAGATCAGCTCGCCGTCCACCGCCTTGCGCAGCATCGCCTCCAGCCGCGGCGACTTCGTCCGGCGCCAGATGTTCGACCACTGCCCGAGCGGGGACAGGTGCATGGTGAACGCCAGCGCGGTCGCGCCGTCGCCCATCGCCAGCCGTTCCAGCACCGGCAGGATCTCCGCCAGGCCCGCGCCGAACCCGCCCAGCTCTTCGGGCACCGACAGGCGCAGGAAACCGGCCGCGCGCAGGTCGTCATAATTCTCGTGCGGGAAGGTGTTCTCCCGGTCGTGCCGCGCGGCACGACCGGCGAAGATCTCGGCCAGCTCGCCCGCGCGATCAACCCATTCCCGCTGACTGGATGTGAGGAGTGGCTGCACGCTGTCATCTCAGCAGCCCCCATCCGATCGGGTCAATGCGAGATGATCAGTACAACGTCTCCGGATTCGGATCCACCTTCACGTGCACCAGGCTCGGCCCGTCCGAAGCGAGCGCGGCGGCCAGCGCCGGACGCAAGCCGGCGGGCTGCTCGACGGTCTGTGCCGCGCAGCCCATGCTCCGCGCCAGCTGCGTGAAGTCGATGCCGCCGAGATCGGTGCCCGGCACCTTCCGCCCGCCGGCGGTCTCGCCGAGAATGCGGACCGCGGCGTACTGCCGGTTGTCCAGCACCATGAAGGTGACCGGCAGGTGCTGCTGCGCGGCGGTCCACAGCGCCTGCACGCAGTACATGCTGGACCCGTCGCCGAGCACGGCGACCACCTTGCGGTCCGGACGGCCCAGTGCGGCGCCGACCGCCGCGGGCAGGCCGTAGCCGAGGGTGCCACTCGCGACGGTGAGGAACCCGGTGTCGGTCGCGGTGATCGGCAGCTGATCGTGCAGCTGGTTGCGATGGCTCGGCGTCTCTTCGACCACGATCGCGTTGTCCGGCAACAGTTCCGCCAGTACCGAGTACGCGAAACCCGGGGCGATCGGGGTTGTCGCGGCGGGTTTGGCCACGGGCGCGGGACGGGCGGGCGCGGACCGCTCGCCTGCCGCGACCCGCTCGGTCAGCACCCGGATGGCGTGCCCCGGCGTCGAACGGATCCCAATCCCGGCGTTCGCCCTGGCGAGCACCTGATCGTCGTCGCTGACCAGGTACAGCGGGGGCAGCGGGCGTTCCGGCTCGCCACGGTGGACGTGGTAGGTGAACGCGGGCGCGCCGAGCACCAGCACCAGGTCGTGCTCCCCCAGCGCGGCCGCGACGGCTTTCCGTTCCGGCTGCAGGAAACCGAGGAACAGCCGGTGATCCTCCGGGAACGAGCACCGCGCGGACATCGGCGCCGCCCACACCCCGGCGTTGAGCTTCTCCGCCAGCGCCACGACGTCCGGCACCGCGCCGTCCTGGTCGACACTCGCGCCGACCACCAGCGCCGGCCGCCGCGCCCCGTCCAGCGCGGTCACCAGCCCGTCCAGCGCGGCCGGATCGGGTGCGAACCCGGGCACCCGGTGCCCGGCCGGCAGCGGCATGGTCGCTTCGGCGTCCCAGTCGTCCACCGGAACGGAAACGAACACCGGACCCTGCGGCGCCTGCGTGGCTACGTGGTAGGCCCGCGCGATGGCGGCGGGCACGTCCTGTGCGCGCGCCGGTTCCACGCTCCACTTCACGTACGGCCGCGGGAAGTTCGCCGCCTCCACCGCACCGAGGAAGGGCTCGTCCGGCAGCAGCGAACGGGTCTGCTGACCGGCCAGCACGATCAACGGGGTCCGGTTGCGGTAGGCAGTGAACACGTGGCCGAGCGAATGCCCCACCCCACCTGCGGAATGCAGGTTCACCAGCACCGGTTCACGGGTCGCCTGCGCGTACCCGTCGGCCATCGCGACCACGGCCGACTCCTGCAGTCCGAGCACGTAGGCGAAGTCGTCGGGCCAGTCGGTGAGGAAAGCGATTTCGGTGGTGCCCGGGTTGCCGAACACTGTGGTGAGGCCGAGGTTCCGCAGCAGTTCGCGAGTGGCGTCCCGGACGGTGCGAGTCATCCCCCAACGCTATCCCGGCGGGCGGCCGCGGACACGAACGAGGGCACCGATCAGCTGCCGAGCATGCGGGAAAGCCCTGAGCCCTTGACCGAACCCCAGCCGGTGACCTGGTCGTAGCCGCGGCCGGCGCGGAAACCGGTCTTGCCGTTGAAATCGTTGTTGCCCTTGGTCACGTCGTGGAGGCCGGTGCCGTAGTCCGAACCGTTGCCGATGTCGTAGAACTTCTGGTTCAGGTTGCCGAGCCCACCACCGTGCACCTCGTTCGCCAGCACGGTGAAACCCGCCCACAGCGGGGCCGCACCCGAAGTGCCCTAGGCGTTCTCGGTCCGCCCACCGCTGACCACGGTGTAAGCCGAGCCCTTCGCCGCATCACCGGAGACGTCCGGGTCGGACGAGGGGAAGTCGACTGCCTGGCGCTTGGAACCGTCCTGCCGACCGCAGTCGGTGGCTCCGTCGTCGCCCGCGGCGGCGAAGTGGCTGATGCCCTCCGCGGTACCGGAAGCGATCGCCTTGTCCACGGCGTGCGCCGCCGACGAGTGTTCGGAGGCCTCGCAGGAGCCCCCCGAGATGGACACGACGGAGACCTTCTTGTCCGACGCGATCTGCTGGTACATGGCCAGCTCACCGGCGCTGGAGTTCTCCGCCTCGTAAACGTAGGAGTCGGCCGCCGCGGCCAGCGCGTGCACGACCTCGACGTCCAGGTCGACTTCGCCTTTGGTCCTACCGGCGTGGTGCTTCACGGCGTGGTTGTCGAGGCCGACCACCGATTCGACGACGGTGGAGACCGATTTCGGCAGGGCCGGGGCGCTGTCGTTGGCGAAGAACCTCCGCCCGGTGGCCTCGTCGAGGTAATTGCCGAGTCCGATGTGGAACGTCGATTTCAGCCGGCTCGCGGTGCCGGTGAACGTGATCGACTGCCGGTTGCCGGAAACCTGCGACGAGGCCGGGTTCGGCACATCCGCGAGGAACTGCTGCAGCGCCTGCTGATCGTGTAGTTTCAGCGACAATGCGGCGGTGATCTGTCGACTGCCGTCGACGTCATTGATGCGCGTACTGGAGGTCAGCGGCGCATCATTGCCGGGCAGGAGACCAGCTGATCGGCGTGGGCCACACCGATCAGCGAAAGGCACAGCAACGCCGGCAAGGGGACGGCTGCGGCGACGAATCTGCGCATGCGCATGTCGAAACCTTTCCATGGGGACCGGGGTCGAAACACTCGCACCGTGACCGGAGTTCGGCCACTTTTTTCGAGCATAAGAAGCGAACGGGACCCGAGGAAACTACTTTTGGCGGGCCTTCGCGCTCGGTTAAAGCGACATTCCGCGCCCCACGGATAAATCGACCGTCCCGCTTGCCGGGGGACATTTTTGCCCCCGCCCGGGGTTCAGCCCTTGACCAGCTCGGCCCATTCGCGCACAGCGGCCGGGTCGACCGGTGCGTCCCAGCCACCCCGGCGCACCGCACTGCCCACGTGGAATCCGCGTACGCCACCGGCCCGCAACAGATGCACCTGCTGCGCCCGCAGTCCGCCGCCGACCAGCAGCTCCGGACCGGTCGTACGGCGAACCAGCCGCTGCAGCACCGAAAGGCCGCTGCCGACCCCGTGCGGGCTGCCGGCGGCCAGCACCGTGTCACAGCCGAGTCCGGCCAGCACGTCGCACGCGGCGAACGGGTCCCGCGCCCGGTCGACGGCGCGGTGGAAGGTCCACGGCCGTCCGTCGATCTCCTTCAGCAACACCCGGCAGGCGTCGACGTCCACTTCGGACTCTTCAGTGAGAAAGCCGAAAACGAACTCCCGCGCACCCGCGTCGATCAGCTCGGCGACCCCGGCCCGCAGCCGGTCGAAGGCACCGGCGGCGAACGAGTTCTCCGCCCGCACCATCACCCGCACCGGCAGATCGGTGGCGGCGAGCACCGCGCGCACGGTATCGCCGGACGGGGACAGCCCGTCGGCGGCCATCTCGGCCACCAGTTCCAGCCGGTCCGCACCACCCTCCTGTGCGCGCTCCGCGTCCTCGGCGCTCAGCGCGATCACTTCCAGCAGGGGGGCAGTCGAGCTCATCGGTCTTTCCCGTTCAATCCGAGGGTCGGCGGTCGTCCCCCCTGGCATGCCTGCCACGCCGGAATCCGCCTTGCAGGCTCGTCATCCGTTCGCGTACCGCTTCGGGGGAAAGCGAGAGTATCGGCCGCTGCTCGGGCACCTGCCCGGGGTCCACCGCGCCGGCGGGCCGGAGGAACGGCCAGGTGTCCTCGGCCCGGTTCGCCTGCGCCAGTTCCTCCGGCGTCGGCCACCTGGACGGCTCGGCAGACTCGGCCGCGGCGTCCGGGTCGACCGTGGGGAACGCCACGTTCGCGGACTCGGGCTCCGGGTCGGAGTTCGTTACGGGCAACGGTTCGGCGACCTGCTCCGGCTCCGGCTCGACCGGCACAGCCTCGGGTTCGATCGGCGCCGCCTCCGGCCGGACCGGCGCCGCAGGCTCGACCGGCACCGCGGCAGACGCGACCGGCGTGGCCTCCGGCTCGACCGGCATCGCCACGGACTCGACCGGCGGACCGGGATCGCGGAACGCCTCGAACACCGCGTCCGGCTCCAGCGCCGGCTCCGCTGCCCGCGGCTCTTCCGGCGCCGCGGGCTTTTCCTCCGCCTCGGCAAGCCCGAACCAGCGCGAGAGCACGTCACGATAGGCGGGCATCCGGTCGGTCGGTGCGTCGATTTCGAGGTGCGAAGACACTTTCCCGGGCTCGGGCCACGACGACGGGCTCTCCACCACCGGCGCCCGCCGCGGCGGGCCGGGCTCCAGCACCGGGGTCAGCAGCGGGCCGGGTTCCTCGGGCTCGGCCGGAACGAGCGGGGCGAGCAACTCCGGCTCCGGCGCTGCCGCCGGCTCCTCCGCCGGCGGCAGCGGCGGGGCCTCGACGATCAGCGCCGCGGGCACCACCACGGTCGCGGTCAGCCCGGACTTCTCACCCGGCCGCAGCGAAACACGAATGTCGTGCCGCACGGCCAGGGTCGCCACCACGTACAGGCCCATCCGCCGGGAGACCTCGACGTCGACCTCCGGCGGCTCGGCCAGCCGCGCGTTGGTCCGGTCGATCTCCGCCTGCGGCATTCCGGCGCCGCGGTCGGTGATCTCGATCCGCCAGTCGCCCTGCCCGGCCCATGCGCTGTGCACGGTGACCGCGGTCGTGGCACCGGAGTAGCGCGTGGCGTTCTCCAGCAGTTCGGACACCACGTGCACGAGGTCGTTGACCGCCGCCCCGCGCACCGCCAGGGTGGGCGCCGGGCCGAGTTCGATCCGCTGGTAATCCTCCACTTCGGACACTGCCGCGCCGATGATCTCGTCCGCGACCACCGGTCCGGAGTCCTCGCGTTCGAGATCGGTACCGGAGAGCACGAGCAGGTTCTCGCTGTTGCGCCGCATCCGGGTGGCCAGATGGTCCAGCTCGAACAGCCCGCCCAGGGTCTCCGGGTCCTGCTCGCCCGCCTCCATCCGGTCGAGCACCGACAGCTGCCGCTCGACCAGATCCTGGCTGCGCTGCGAGAGGTTCACGAACATCGCGTTGACGTTCTCGCGCAGCATCGCCTGTTCCGCGGCCAGCCGCACCGCCTCGCCGTGCACCGCGTCGAACGCGCGCGCGACCTGACCCACCTCTTCCCTGGTGAACACCGGCACCGGCGCGACCGCCGCGCGGTGGCGGAGATTCTCCGGCCCCGGATCGGGTTCGGTGAGCAGCCGCTGCACGGCTTCGGGCAGCCGGTGGTCGGCCACCTCCAGCGCGGTGCGCCGCAGCACACGCAACGGCCGCAGCAGCGACCGGCCGATGATCACCGAAAGCACCCCGGCGACCAGCAGCACGGCCAGCACGATGCCGCCGTCCCAGATCGTCGACGTGCGGGCGCGGGCGGCGAGCGTGTCGGTCTGCTCCTGCAGCTGAACGAGCAACGCCTGCTGCACCTGGTGGGCCAGATTGACCGTGTAGGTCGCCGCGGTGTCCCACCGGTCCGCGTCCAGCCCGGTCAGCGGCTGGTTGTTCTCCGCGCGGATCAGCGCCGATTCGACCATGTCGTTGCCGATGTCCACGACGAGGCCGAGCACCGTGTCGTCGTACATCCGCTGCTGGTCGGCGGTGGCGAAGGTGCGGTAGTCGTTGCGGGCGGCGGCCAGTTCGGCCTCGGCGCCCAGCAGCGAGCGGGTGCGGTCGCGGTTGAGCGTGCCCTGGGTGATCGCCTCGGCCAGCACCGCCCGCTTCACCGACATCTGGTCCTTGATCCGGGCCAGCGCGTTGCCGGCCAGCCGCAGCCGGGCCAGCGCCCCGTTCGAAACGTCCGCCGCGGCGGTGTCACTGATGTCGAGCAGACCGGAGATCAGCTCGCTGTAGGACCGGAGCACGGCGTCGGCCGGGAAGGCGGAGTGCTCGGAGGAATAGCGGAGGCCGCCCAGCACGCGCAGCCGGTCCTGACTCTGCTGCAGGCTGGACACCGCGGTGACGTCGAGGCGGGAGCGGCTGTCGGCGAAGGCCCGCTCGAATGCGCCGATCGACTGATCCACCCGGTTGCGCTGGGTGGCAAGCCCGGTCGTGGCGCCCTTGCGGTCGGCGGCCACGAAACGCACCGTGACATCGCGTTCGCGCTGCAACTGGTGCACGGCTTCGGCGACGGTGGCGTCCACCCGGCTGCGCGCGGCGAACTCGGCCAGCTGCTGTGCGTCGCTCAGATCGCCGTCGATCCGCTGGCCGACCAGCAGCACCACGGCCAGCGCCGGGATCAGCAGGACCGCGAAGAGCTTGGTGCGCAGATGCCAGTTGCGCAGGCGCCACTGGCCGCGGACCTCGCGGAAAGCAGGATCCGTCGCGTCGCCCGATCGGGGACGCTGGTCGCGACGGGTCACCTGTGCTTCCTTTTCACCGCGGGACCCCTACCCACGGACGTCATCGAGGGTTTCCGAGCTCTAACTACCGGAGAGTAGGGTCCCGGCACGGATCGGGAAACCACCCTGGCGGGGGTGCGGCCCTGTCGGGGATCGTATGGGCAGCGGCCCATACGATCCAGCAGCAGGCAGAGATTCTCCTGGCAGGTGCGAGATATGAAGGTGATCGGCCCGGCGTTTGCGCTGGTAGCGGTACTTCTGGCGAGCGCAGGTTGCGGAATGTTCGGATCCGGTGACAGTCCGCAACCACCTCCTCCCGAACGGGCGACACTGCGCGTGGGGGTGGCCGATCCGATCGACACCGCGCCGTTGCGGATCGCGGCGGTGGCCGGGAAGTTCCGGCAAGCCGGCCTGAACATCGAACTGGTCGACCTGGGCACCACGGACGGTGTGGCGAAGCTGAGCGCCGGCGAGGTGGACGTGACCTTCGCCAGCGACGTCTCGCTGTTCCACGCGGCCGCCGGCGGGACCGCCCTCCAGATGCAGGGCGAGGCCTACACCTCCAGCAGCAACACGATCGCCCTGGTCACCCTGCCCGGCTCCGACTACGCGGAGCCCACCGCGAAGAAGACACCACGGATCGCGGTCGACAACCAGGGCGACATCTGCGCGCTGACGGCCCGCTCGGTGCTCGCGACCGCGGGCGTCGACCCGGCGAAGATCCGCCTGCAGGCAAGCCCGTTTTCGCAGATGCCGCAGCTGTTACAGGCCGGACAGGCGGACGCGGCGGTGATGGTGGAACCGTTCATCACCCGGGCGGAGAAGGAGCTGGGCGCGCAGATCCTGGTCGACGGTTCGAGCGGAGCCACGCTCGACTTCCCATCATCGGGCTACGCATCGACCGGCGCGTTCGCCGCGGCCAACCCGCGTACCCTCGCCGCGTTCCGGCGGGTGCTCACCCAGGCCCAGCTCGCCGCAGCGGATCCCGCGACGGTCCGCGACGCGCTGCCGTCGTTCTCCGACATCGACCAGACCACCGCGGCGTTGATCTCCCTCGGCAGCTACCCGACCACTCTGTCGGCCACCCGGCTGCAACGCGTGGCCGACCTGATGCACAGCTCCGGCCTGATCCCGAACCGGCTCGACGTACAAGCGATGCTGCCCGCAGAGGACCAGCAGTAGCTAAATGTTCTTGCCGACCGGCTTAAGGCACACCGTGCGCACGGGCGGACCGGCGTACACCAGAGGCGTGCCGTCTTGGCCACAAGCCTTATCGGACTTTTGCCCCGCGTGGACTTCGGCGCGTGCTTCGGCGCTCGCGTCGCTGCACGCGACCTTGCTGATGGACGTCTCGTCGGCGACTCCGCGCAAACACTCGCCATTCGACACGTTCAGCGCCAGGCACAACGTTTCCTGCGGCGTACGCAACGTACGCGCGGAGCCGTAGATCTCGAACCGCACGTAGTCCTGACCCTCGCAGCTGGAGCGGCCACGCACGACGTTGTCGACCCGGTAGGAAGCACGGCTGTCCGAGCAGTCCGCCCCGTGGTAGCTCTGCGTGTCCGCGCCAGCGTCGCTGAGGTAGAGGCAGCTGCCCGCGACCGGCGGACCGGCCGAACGCACGATGCCGGCGACGCCGAACGCGGCGAGCACCCCGAGCCCGACCGCGAGCACGACTGCCCCCGCGATGAGGCCCTTCACCTTGCCGGACACCCCCGGCGGCCGGATCGGCGCAGGGGGCGGCGACCGCGGCGGCTCGAACGGATTCGAAGCCGGCGGCACGCCGAACGGTGGTGTGGTCACTGGGGCTCCTCCGGGCTCGACCTGGTGACCATCTTGGCATCCCCGCGGAGCGGCCCGGCGGGGAACGTATAAAGGACAGGTGACCGATGGCCCCTTGATCGTTCAGTCCGACAAGACCGTGCTACTCGAAGTCGACCACGCCCGCGCCGACGACGCACGGATCGCGATCGCCCCGTTCGCCGAGCTCGAACGGGCACCCGAGCATGTGCACACCTACCGGATCACGCCGCTGGCACTGTGGAACGCGCGAGCCGCCGGGCACGACGCCGAGCAGGTGGTGGACGCGCTCACCACGTACTCGCGGTTCCCGGTGCCGCAGCCGCTGCTGATCGACGTGGTGGACGTGATGGGCCGGTTCGGCCGGTTGCAGATCGCCAACCACCCGGCGCACGGCCTGGTCATGGCCACCACCGATCGCGCGGTGCTGGAAGAAGTCGCCCGGCACAAGAAGATCAGCCCGATGCTGGGCGCGCGGATCGACCAGGACACCGTGGTCGTGCACCCGTCCGAACGCGGACGGCTCAAGCAGGCGCTGCTGAAGGTCGGCTGGCCCGCCGAGGACTTCGCCGGATACGTGGACGGCGAGGCGCACCCGATCGCGCTGGAGGAGAACGACTGGGAGCTGCGCGACTACCAGCGCAAGGCGGCCGAGGCGTTCTGGGCGGGCGGCTCTGGCGTCGTCGTGCTTCCTTGTGGGGCGGGCAAGACTCTGGTCGGCGCGGCCGCGATGGCACATGCGAAGGCGACCACGCTGATCCTGGTGACCAACACCGTCGCCGGGCGGCAGTGGAAGCGCGAACTGGTGGCGCGGACTTCGCTGACCGAGGACGAGATCGGCGAGTACTCCGGGGAGAAGAAGGAGGTCCGGCCGGTCACCATCGCCACGTACCAGGTGGTCACACGCAAGCAGAAGGGCGAGTACAAGCACCTCGAACTGTTCGACACCAGGGATTGGGGCCTGGTCGTGTACGACGAGGTGCACCTGCTGCCCGCCCCGGTGTTCCGGATGACCGCCGACCTGCAGTCCCGCCGCCGCCTCGGCCTCACCGCGACGCTGGTGCGCGAGGACGGCCGCGAAGGCGACGTGTTCTCCCTGATCGGCCCGAAGCGCTACGACGTGCCGTGGCGCGACATCGAGGCGCAGGGCTGGATCGCTCCCGCCGAGTGCACCGAAGTCCGGGTCACCCTGACCGAATCGGAACGCCTGTCCTACGCCACCGCGGAGGCGGACGAGCGGTACAAGCTGGCGGCCACCGCGATGACCAAGCTCCCGGTGATCCGGTCCATTGTGGACCGTCATCCGGACGAACCGACCCTGGTCATCGGCGCCTACCTGGACCAGCTGGAGATGCTCGGCGCGGAACTGGAGGCCCCGGTGATCCAGGGCGCGACCCGCAACAAGGAACGCGAGGAGCTGTTCGACCGCTTCCGCCGTGGCGAACTGCGCACCCTGGTGGTGTCGAAGGTGGCGAACTTCTCGATCGACCTGCCGGAAGCGTCGGTGGCCATCCAGGTCTCCGGCACGTTCGGGTCCCGCCAGGAAGAGGCCCAGCGTCTCGGCCGGCTGTTGCGCCCCAAGGGAGACGGCCGGCAGGCACACTTCTACTCGATCGTCTCCCGGGACACTGTGGACACCGAGTACGCCGCACACCGCCAGCGCTTCCTGGCGGAGCAGGGCTACGCCTACCACATCGTCGACGCGGAGGACTTGCGCCGGCCGCTGTGATCGGCTGGGCGATGACTCAGGGCTCACCGTTGTTCCCTTCTCCCCTGTGGATGTAGGGCGCGACCGTGGGGCTTCGGGGGCCGCACACGGTCGTCGCGCTGCCATGATCCGGCCGCGCGTCGCCTTTCTTGACCGCACTCTGCCGCACGCCGCATCCCCACCGCATCACTCGTTCAGCCCAACTCCTCGACCTCGTCGCCCCTTTGACCCCACACGCCCCACAAACCCCATCGACCTGCGGTTTTGCGGATTCACTCGAACGGATGATCGACCAAACCCCTGGAAATTGTCGGCGTCTCGAACTACTGTTCGAAGTGCAGGACGCCGAACACCAGTTCGAGGGGAAGCTCATGACGATCGCACCGTTCCACCCCGAGGCCGGGGCACCGCCGGTCCCGGCGTTGCCGACACTGCCGCCCTTGCCGCCGGGGCGGTGGCACGGACGGATCTGGGTATCCGCCGAACCGCTCGCCCGGCCACAGCGGTATCTGGAATGCGTCGCGGAATTCGGCCGGTCGGGGTTGTGGCCGGTGCTGATCCCACCCGACCAGCGGTTCACCGCACGCGGCGAGGACTGGCTCGACGATCGCGGCCGGCTCGCACCCGCCGGGCACCACATCGACTCCGCCGAGCCCGGGGAAGTACTCGCGCGGTGGTGGGACTCGTCCTGCTGCGAGGGTGCCTGCCTGCGCCCGTTCGGCGCCCGTTTCCCCGGACTCGCCCGGCGTTCGCACCGCCGCAGCGACCCTCTCGCCGAGGCGGGCAACACCGGCACCGTCCACGCCACACGCACACCGCATCGGCTCGGGCTGGTGCAGGCCGACCGCCCGGCTGATGTGCCCGCCCTGATCGGCTGGACCGGCATGAGCAAGTCCACCGACCGGGTCGCCGAACTCTCCGCGGTACTCCGCAGCTGGGAAGACCGCTTCGGCGCCACCCTCGTCACGCTCGGCTTCGACGCGCTGGAGCTGTCCGTCTCCGCCCCACCCCGCACGCAGGCCCGCGCGCTGACCGTCGCCGCCGAGCACCGCGCCTTCAGCCTGCCGACCTACCTCGCCCAGCCCGGCACCCTGCGCGAGTACGCCGGCACCCTCATCCGCACCCGCCGCTGGCGATTCTCCTGGGCCTGACCAGCCCGCCACAGACCACAGAGCCGAAAAGATGAGACACAGACCCCCACACTTCGGACGCCTGTCCCAACCCCTGGTACGGATGTCCGGAAAACGACCACGCGGACGCGTTTACCGCAACCACCCCCACGGAAAATCCGGGAGAAGACCACCCGCCGCCACCGGGTCCCTTGGCCCACCGCCGCCGCACACCACATCCCGGCACCGCAACAAGACCACCCGCCCTTGCTGCTTCCTGCCTCATTCCATCCACAATGGACGAGATCGCCGCCCTCACCAGCGGCGCAGCACCGATCGCCGACACCTGGCTGTCCCCGCTGTCCGGAACGAATCCGCCACACAGTGAGCGCACAGCGAGCGCCATCCGATTGGCTGGGGCAGCGGCACAGGTGGTCTGCCTGTCGTCGCTGGGGGTCGGCAGACAGATCACCTGCACCCAGCACGCGCTGGGGCCTCTCCCGGCCGCGCGGTGGGCCGATCAGCGGGCAGCTGCCGCCCAACGGCACCACCTGGCCCCTGGCCCGCACCTCGGCCGGGCGGAGCACCCGGAAGTCCATCGATCCCATTGCGCGGTCCGACGGGCCGGACCGCGTCCGGGTTCCGCGATGGCATGATCGGCGGTCATGCGGGTTTACGCGCTGCCGTTGAAAAACCGGTTCCGGGACATCACCGTGCGTGAGGGTGTGCTGCTGCACGGGCCTACCGGATGGGGCGAGTTCTGCCCGTTCGCGGACTACTCGGACATCGAGAGTGTGCCCTGGCTCACATCCGCGCTCGAAGCGAGCGAACAAGGCTGGCCCGCCGCGGTCCGGGACCGGATCGAAGTGAACACCACCGTCCCGATCGTCCCGCCGGAACGCGCATACGAGCTGGTCCGCGCCTCCGGCTGCCGCACCGCGAAGGTCAAGGTCGCCGACAAACGCGCGACCCTCGCCGAGGACTGTGCCCGCTTGGAGGCGGTCCGCGACGCGCTCGGCCCGGCCGGCGCGATCCGCGTCGACGCCAACGCCGCCTGGGACGTGAACACCGCGGTGCACGCCCTCGGCGAACTGGACCGCGCGGCGGGCGGCCTGGAATACGCCGAACAACCCTGCCCCACCATCGACGATCTCGCCGCGGTCCGGCGCCGGGTGTCCGTGCGCATCGCCGCCGACGAATCGATCCGGCGGGCCGAAGACCCGCTGAAGGTGGCCGTCGCCGGCGCCGCCGATATCGCCGTGCTGAAGGTCGCGCCGCTGGGTGGAGTACGCCGCGCGCTCGAAGTCGCCGACGCGTGCGGGCTGCCGTGCGTGGTGTCCTCGGCGGTGGAGACGAGTGTCGGCCTCGCCGCCGGGCTGGCACTCGCGGGCGCGCTGCCCGAGCTGGACTTCGCCTGCGGCCTCGGCACGATGTCGTTGCTGCAGGGGGACGTCAGCACCGCCACACTGTCCCCTGTGGACGGTTACCTGCCGGTGCTGCCGACCGCGCCGGAACCGGATGCGTTCGCCTCGTTCGCCGCTTCCGCCGAAGTGACCCGCGCCTGGCAGGACCGATTGGGGCGGGTGCGTTCGGCAGCGGGCCGGTAGCCTGCTCAGCCGAGCCAGCGCCGGGTGACCGCGGCGTACGTCCCGTCCTCGCGGATCGTCCGCAGCCAGCCGTTCACGTAGCCCAGCAGCAGCCCGGGCCCGTGGGGCAGCAGGTACGCCTTTTCGTCGTCGGTGAACGGATGGTCCGGGTGCACCGCGCAGAGCTGCGGATGCTGCCGGGACTGCCAGCGGGTCTCGGACGCATCGGTGATCATCAGATCGGCCCGGCCGGCCAGCAGCTCATCGAAGATCGTGTTGTTGTCCGGATGGCCCAGCATGGTGGCCTGATGCAGCCGGGTACGCGCGAACTTTTCGTTGGTACCGCCGGGATTCACCACGACCCGAACCCCTGGACGGTCGATCTGCGCCAAGGTCCCGAACCGCGCGACGTCCGCGCAGCGGACGATCGGTGTCTTGCCGTCGCGCTGATACGGCGTGCTGTAGGTGGCCAGCCGGGCTCGCTCCGCGGTCACCGAGATCCCGCCCATCGCCAGGTCACAGCGGTGTCCGACGTCCCCGGCCAGGCGCGCCCAGGTGGTCTGGACCAAGACCGGCCGGAGACCGAGCCGATGCGCAAGGTCCCCGGCGAGGTCGAAATCGATCCCGCTCCACCGGCCCGCCGGGTCGCGGTAGGTGAACGGCCGATAGTCGCCCGTGCTGCACACCCGCAGCTCACCGCGGGCGAGCACCGTGTCCGCCGGACCGGGTTCGGCGCGCGTGGCCGCGGACGCCGTGGCGAACCCGAACACCGCGAGCAGCGCGACCACCAGCGCGACGATCTTCATCCGGCCATCCTGCCCGGCCGGCCGTTCCAGGGGATCTCAGGGTCGCGGGCCAGGGCCTTCTCCGGGCTCTTCCCGGATGTGCCGGGGGTGCCCGATGCCGCAGCATTATCGGCATGACGAGCCCGACGGAGACCATCCACCAGCCGCAGACCAAGAAGCTCTACCGCAGCCGGACCGACCGGATGATCACCGGGGTCTGCGGCGGATGGGCCGACTACCTCGGCGTGGACCCGGCGATGGTGCGTATTGCCACGGTCGCCGCCACCGCGCTCACGGCCGGGTTGATGATCCCGGTCTACCTCGCCGCCGTCCTCCTGACGCCGGAGGCCTGAGCCTGCCGGGCCCGGACGCGGAGGGGGCGACCGGGCCCGGCGGAACGCGGGTTCCGGCCTCGTGCCGGACGGGGGCCCGCGTCCCTCAGCCCCGGAATCGGTCCTCGCGGCCCGGCAGCACGAACTGCCTGCCTGGTCCCTCGTGCTGCGGGGTTCGGCGCGAGACGCGCCGACGACGGGGATCGCCCCGCCGGTGGTGACCCGTCGGCGGGGCGGTAGCCGCGATCCGCGGCGTGACTGCGACGCGGATGTCCTGGACGAGGGGATCCAGGGCACCCGCGCAGGAGCCACGTTTCCCGGGCCGCGGGACCGAAAACGCGGCGACGGTCGTAGCCGCGGTTATGCGGGCGTGGCCCGCTGTGCCAGTGGCCTGGGTTAGGGGGAACCAGGGCATTTGTACAGCGGGCCACGCATCACGGACCGCAGGATCAGCCCCAGGAAACGCAGCAGCAGCCCGCGTTTGCGGGGCATGACCCGTGCCTGGGCTAGGGGAACCAAGGCACTTTTACAGTGGGCCACGAACCGTAGGACCGGACCCGGGAACGCAGCGACAGCCCACGTTTGCAGGGCATGACCCATCGCGCGAATGGCCTGGAAACGTTGGCGCGTCCACCGTCATGCTGGCGCACCGTTCCCCGCGAACGGCCTCAGCAAAGGGAACGCGGGAAACGCAGCGGCAGCCCGCACTCGCGCCGGTGTGCCCGCCCGACACCGCCGGCCGCAGCAACGGGGAGACAACCGCCGGAAACGGGCGAAGCCCGGCCCACCGAACAGGTGGACCGGGCTTCGCCGGGGTGATGCGGCCGAACTCAGAAGTCCATGCCGCCCATGCCGCCGGACGGGTCGGCCGGGGCCGCAGGGGCCTTCTCTGGCTTGTCCGCCACGACCGCTTCGGTGGTCAGGAACAGCGCCGCGATGGACGCGGCGTTCTGCAGCGCGGAACGGGTGACCTTGGTCGGGTCCGGCACGCCGGCCGCGAGCAGGTCCTCGTACACGCCGGTGGCGGCGTTCAGGCCGTGGCCCTGCGGCAGGCCCTTGACCTTCTCCGCCACGACGCCGCCCTCGAGACCGGCGTTGATCGCGATCTGCTTGAGCGGGGCCTCGACGGCCACCTTGACGATGTTGGCACCGGTGGCCTCGTCGCCCTCGAGCTTCAGGCCCGCGAACGCGGCCTCGGCGGCCTGGATCAGGGCCACGCCACCACCGGCGACGATGCCCTCTTCCACGGCGGCCTTGGCGTTGCGCACCGCGTCCTCGATGCGGTGCTTGCGCTCCTTGAGCTCGACCTCGGTCGCGGCACCGGCCTTGATGACGGCGACGCCGCCGGCCAGCTTCGCGAGCCGCTCCTGCAGCTTCTCGCGGTCGTAGTCGGAGTCCGAGTTCTCGATCTCCGCGCGGATCTGGTTGACGCGACCCTGGATCTGGTCGGCGTCGCCCGCGCCCTCGACGATGGTCGTCTCGTCCTTGGTGATGACGGCCTTGCGCGCGCGGCCGAGCCACGACAGGTCCGCCTTGTCCAGGCTGAGGCCGACCTCTTCCGAGATGACCTGGCCACCGGTCAGGATCGCGATGTCCTGCAGGATGGCCTTGCGGCGGTCACCGAAGCCCGGGGCCTTGACGGCGACGGACTTGAAGGTGCCGCGGATCTTGTTGACCACCAGGGTCGCCAGGGCCTCGCCCTCGACGTCCTCGGCGATGATCAGCAGCGGCTTGCCGGACTGGATGACCTTCTCCAGCAGCGGCAGCACGTCCTTGACGTTGGCGATCTTGGAGCCGAAGAGCAGGACGTACGGGTCCTCCAGCTCGGCTTCCTGACGCTCGGGGTCGGTGACGAAGTAGCCGGAGATGTAGCCCTTGTCGAAGCGCATGCCCTCGGTGAGCTCCAGCTCGAGCCCGAAGGTGTTGCTCTCCTCGACGGTGACGACGCCTTCCTTGCCGACCTTGTCCAGCGCCTCGGCGATCAGCTCGCCGATGGTGCGGTCCGCGGCGGAGATCGAGGCGGTGGCCGCGATCTGCTCCTTGGTCTCGATCTGCACGGCAGCCTTGTGCAGCTGCTCGGTGACGGCCTCGACGGCCGCCTCGATGCCGCGCTTGAGGCTGATCGGGTCGGCACCCGCGGCGACGTTGCGCAGGCCCTCGCGCACGAGCGCCTGGGCCAGCACGGTGGCGGTGGTGGTGCCGTCACCCGCGACGTCGTCGGTCTTCTTGGCAACTTCCTTGACGAGCTCGGCCCCGATCTTCTCCCACGGGTCCTCGAGCTCGATCTCCTTGGCGATGGAGACACCGTCGTTGGTGATCGTCGGCGCGCCCCACTTCTTTTCGAGCACGACGTTCCGGCCCCGCGGGCCGAGGGTCACCTTGACGGCTTCGGCGAGGGTGTTCAAGCCGCGCTCAAGACCGCGGCGGGCGTCCTCGTCGAACGCGATCAGTTTGGCCATTGCGGTGTGGTCCTCCGGTATTGGGCGCCACCGCCGCACTGTTTCCAGGGGCGGCAGCAGGACACGTCCTCGGCCAGGCTCGGTGCCCGCGACGGACGACCGACCGGATGGTCAGCCTCACCGTCCCGGCCTTCAGGCGGGCGATCGGTGACCGCCGCCTGGCACTCGACGGCGTCGAGTGCCAATGCCGTGTTTAGCACTCTCCCCGGGCGAGTGCAAGGAGCCCAGGTCAGTGCCCTGCGTCGTTCGCCCGAACAGCTGCACGGCAGGCCCCGCTTAAGGCTGTGAAGGGTCCCTTCACCGCCGCTGAGTCCAGGGTGTCGGCAAAGTTGGTCGGGGACCCGGCAGTGGGCGTTGCGGAGGTGTGTGTGCGACCACCTCGTGGCGTGCGCCGGACCGGTTTCGGGTCCGTGAAGGGA
Organism: Amycolatopsis panacis; assembly: GCF_003600245.1. NCBI lineage: Bacteria > Bacillati > Actinomycetota > Actinomycetes > Pseudonocardiales > Pseudonocardiaceae > Amycolatopsis > Amycolatopsis panacis. The sequence goes on along the minus strand of NZ_QZFV01000119.1, from coordinate 176 downwards.
CCCTTCACGGACTCTGATAGGGCTTTGTTATGGGGGTAGTTCTCGTTGGCAGAGGGCGCAGGCCCCGGTCCAGCATGTGAGCAGGTTCTGCAGGAGCAGGGCGACCTGTCCGAGTGTCAGGCCGGGGCCGCGTTTTTTACTGTGCGGGCGCGGTATTCGGTGAGGAACAGCAAGGC